>CAYXFV010000001.1:0-96911 GCA_964464365.1 uncultured Nitrosomonas sp.
GGTCTCTACTAAAGATAAAAGCTATATTATTACTGTTTCTATCTATAATTGGAATAAGCAGTAAAACAAGAACCATAAGAACCGCGATCAGGAAGCTTTGATTCATTGTTCCTAAACGGATATCACCCTTTTTCGATGAGCGTTCCGCCGACCCGTCCGTGTACATCCACCCACATATGTGGCAAACCAAGCTCAAGTAGCCATTCCGGGCCAAGCTCCTCCATCAGCATGCCGATGGTGGACGCGCTGCCGGCCACGACACAATAATCGCTCACCACACTGACTGCCGCCATAGTATTCACCGGCCATCCTGTTTTCGGATTGAGCACATGGCCGTAACGGACATTGTTGAGAATGATGCAGCGTTCATAGTCGCCGCTGCTGGCGAGTGCGCCTGAATAAAGCAATAACGTTTCAAGTATTCCGTCCGATTGCCGGGGATGACGCACAGCAACCCGCCAGGGGCTGCCGTCAGGATGCGGCCCGATCGCTTTGATATCGCCACCCAGATTGACAATACCATGACGTATTCCGGCTTCCAGGCACAATGCCGCAGCACGGTCGACGGCATATTCCTTGACGACGCCGCCAAAATCGATTTCCATACCCGGGATATCAAATGATAGAACGGGACGAGCCCATTTGACGTGATGCCAGCCGATTTTTTCCCTGGCGCGCGCAATCGTCTGATGATCCGGCAGTTTCCCGGATTTAAAATCCCACGCTTTACGCAGAACACCGGATGTAATATCAAACAGACCATTGCTCTGCTGATAGCAGGTACCGGCATAATCCAGCAAACCGGCTGTTTCTTCATCGACTGAAATACTGCCGCCGGTTGCGGCAACGCGGTTGATCTCGGACAGAAAACTGTCTTCACGATAACGTGAATACAGCGCCTCCAGACGCCGCACATCGTTCATCGCAATCTCTGCCGCAGCCGCACCTTTTGCCGCGTTGCGGGCATACAGCTGTATTGTGCATGGCGACCCCATGGCCTTGAAGTCGTAGTGATAATACCGTAGACGACGCGCCACTGTGGTTAGAAAATATAACTCCACGACGCCGCCAGCGCGCCTTTGGGCGTTAATTGAAATCCATTGATATCGGTATGCACCGGTTGCAACCATTCAAACCCCAGATGATTCCCGGCAAACCGGCCACCGGGCACATTAACGTTGACACCCACGCCAATATTCCAGAATTGGCCGCCATAGCTTCTGGGAAAATCCATCGGACCGGTACGCGTGTTAAACATATTGAAATCGCCATGAATATGGTCTTGCGCCGTGTAAACGCCACGTACCGAGGCGGTCAGCCAGCGCGATAGGTCGAGTCCGCTCCAGGCGGTCGCCTGAAAAGCATCACCCAAACGGTAACCCGAATCGTTCTGCTTTTCCATACGTTTAATGCCACTCACCTGCATACCCCATGACCAGCGGTTATGTTCACCGGTGTACGTGAGGCTCGGCACGAAATCCCAGGTGCCGCTGCCCAATTGCATGCCAAAATGAATCGCGCCACCGTCCGCTCTTGCAATACGGCGCAACTGTATATCCGTCTTGCCGGAAGGCGCACTCACCCCCAGACTGGCATGCAGGCGATGCCCGCGTTTCTCATACAGTTTAAGCAATGCCGCCATCAGCGTATCGCCGATAACACCGGTCGAATGCCCTGCCATTCCGGTATGTTCATGCATACCCGGTGCCCGCGGCGGTCTGCCGTCGAGTTCGCGCAGATTCATGTCCATATCCATAAACGTCGGCATGACCATCAGATTCAGCCAGCGTGTCGGCGCATACATCAGGTCGAGCATATGCATGCGCATATTCATGTACGACGGCGTAAACCGGCACAGCGCCGTATCGCCGCAGCCCTGGTCGACAACGGTCTGGTCACTGACCACATGCGATCCGTGATGCATTTTTCCGTCGGTATGGCTGTACATGAAACGGTAGCCCACCATAAACTGGCCGGGTTTATCGAGCATATGCGCGTACATAAGCCCCGCAGGCTGGTTATGGCGATGATGGTGATGCGCGGCGGCGCTGCCATGCGTTTCCGCATGATCGTGATGATGTCCATGATGCATGCCGCCAGCCGGTTTTGTCAGCGACATTGATCCCAGATTCAACGATTCCAGGCTGAGCGATTCCAGACTGAGCTTCAGTGCGGCATTGGCGACATAGTAATCAAAATCCGCAAAACTGTTGCCGCCGCCTCCACCGAGCTTAAATGCACTCGCACGGGTGTAATATTCAAACCCGGCTTCCAGCGCGATACCTTTGGCCAACTGCCTGCTTAAGGTAAAACCGCCGCTGAGGGCGCCAAATCCGGCAAGCCGATGATCACTGGAGAAATTCGCCGGTAACTGGCCCCGATCAAAAGGAATAGTTTTGGGAAGCACGCTCGGCAATTGCATACCATCAATCGGATTACCATTAGCATCAAATAAATTAAAAATATTATCCCCGAAATATTCAACGCCCGGATTGTTTGCTTCAAACCATACTCTCCGGCCCATATTGTCAAACGCCTGTCTGGAAAAATTTTGCTGGGAAATCAGATAAGGATTATAAAAACTGGCCGAATCCTGCGAGTAATAGCGGATTCTGGGTGTGAATGTCCAGCCAAACGGCAGCGGCTGCACCCAGTTGGCGCCAAAAGTATGCGTATTGATGCCCCAGTCATCGGTCGTGAATTTGTAGTCCAGATGCAAAGCCGCGTCCAGCGGTGTGATATGCTGAATGTATTTGGTGCTGAATGCCCATTGATTGCGGATATCCGGACGTTGCTCCAGTAGTGCGCGCACATCGCCGGGCACAGGCGTTGTCTGGCCGTTATTCAAAATGTCAGGATCGACAAAAATAACCGTCATGGCCTTGTAGGGATTTTCCAGAAACCCACGGCTGTGCGTATAGCCGAAGTTTGCATCAATCAACGCATGCTTATTCAGCACTTGCGTCAGCCCCAGATTGGCCGACCAGTCCTGCCGTTCGCCATGCAGTATTTCAGAGCCGCCGCGATTTTTGATCTGACTGGCAAATGCTGTTTTGGTCAAATAGGGCGATGCATCGTGATCGAGTATCGCGCTGATATTGCTGCTGGTGTATCCCGCGCCGAACTTAACGGTTGTCAGCTTCTGGTTAAGGTCAAGCCGACCGCCCAGGTTGCCGAAGCTGGAACGGTAATCGTTTTCCAGCGAAAATCCTGCGCTGGCGTTGATCGCCGCCTCATCCCATTCGTAACCTAATCCGAAATTAGCCTGATGACGTGTTTCCGGAGACGCTGAAGCAAGCACCAGCACGGATCGTGTATCCTGCGCCAGCACGCCATCCGAATTTCTAGCGAGTGGATTTAAGTCGCGATCCAGCAGTAACCCTCTGGGAAATATCAAGGGCGATGCCCCGGTCACAACCGTACCCGAAGCCGTATTGGCTAAAATCGATTGATAAGGATTGGCCGCCAGTGGCGATGTTGTAATCGGCGTCGCGCCCGACCAGGTATCCTGTGTATAACTGAATGAGAATTTGGTGCGGTCGGTCAACGGAAAAAGCCCGTTACCATGCAAAACATCCGCACGGATAGGATCAAAATTATTCGGCGTACCGAAGAGATCGCGTTTCCCTTCCTGATACCGGCTGAACTGAAAATTGACGCGCCCCCCGTCATCCGCCTGCGCAGGTGCGGGTGGCAACATCAGGCCGGGCAGGACAATCGCCGCAGCGGTCAATGCCTGCAGCGCCTTACTCGCGGGATCAGCAGGCCGGGTTACGCGAGACCGATGATGCGCGGAAGTCGGGCATGCGCCAGAACGCCTGCCCTGCGATGGCTTACCCCGCTTAAACCTCATCCGCAGCGGTGGGTTCTAGTAGCATCCGCAGCCGCCGCCGCCATCTGCGGAGTGCGTACTGGCAGCGGCTTCCCGGCTGAAATAATTATGTAACTGAATATGATGCTGCAACGGGCTCGGCTCAACGGCCATCTGCGGCTTGGCAAGATAACCGCGCTCCCATGCCGCAACATTGGCACAGCCCGACAGCATCAAAAAAATCAGACCGGCAAAACCAATGAGCAATAATTGTTTTAATTTCATCATAAAAAACGGTCAGGGACGATAGTCTAAAAGCTGTTCAACAATCAGCCGCAATTCTTTGGTTTCCCCTGCACGGAAACCGCGATGGATATACCGCACGATGCCTTCCCGGTCAATCAGGTACGAAGAAGGCATGGCAATGACATCAAAATCTTTCGCGCATTGTTTTGATCGATCGGCAACAATGGTAAATCCGGTCGGATAATCGGCAAGGAATTTCTCCGCATCGGCCACCTTTTCATCCAGATTGACGCCGACAACGCGCAGCCCTTTTGAGCCGTAATCCTGCTGCAACCCGGATAAAAAAGGAAACGACTGTATGCACGGCGGACACCAGGACGCCCAGAAATCGACATAGACGACCTCCCCTTTCAATGATTGCAGGCTGTCGGCCGGTGCGCCGTTCAACGCGGTCAGGTTACATTCGGGCGCAGGTCTGTCAATCAGCTGCGCGGCCATAATCGATGTCGACAACGACAACAATAAAGACGAAAAAAACAGAATGTGAAAGATTTGTTTCATAAGGTCCGTCCAGGGTCTGTCATGCCATTTTCATATAAGCGGGAGACCACAAAAAACCACCGTATCAGAAATTTCTCCCTGCCGGTACGCCGAATTGCGTCACGCCGAGTTCAGTCTCGGTATGCGTGTCATTACCATCCATACAGTGCCATTCCAGATCAAAAGTGCGTTCTCCGACATCTGTTTTACTGACAATGACGAAATAAACACCCGCGCCGCCGTGCAGCTCGACAAACGGACTGTAATGCGCATCGCCAGGTGTCGTGTCGCTGATACTGACCGCCTGATTACCCTTGAAAATATGCAGATTGGTGAACAACTCCGGTACGGCGGGTGAATTATCACGGATCTGCGCAGTCAGGTAATAGTCAGCTGCTGAACCACTTCCATCGTATGCACAGGTCACTACCGCCACGCCGGTGAATGATCGATCATACCCAAGCGTCGCGCCGCCACCGTGTGCGTGTACAAACGCGGCATGACCTAGCAGGCACATTCCGGCAAAAACGGATATACCTTTTTTTAAATGTCGATATTGCTTAAGCATGATCTTTTTCTCCTCTAATATATTTGCGCCACTTCACTTGTGTGTACTGACAGCCAAACCACAACAGATTGAAATCACATGGGTTGCTGATCATGTAGCCAGGAAATTAAATTTATTATCCTTTCCAGATCAAGAAATAGCAATGCGACAAAATGTCGCACCCCAATAAAAACGCCGCACAAAGGCGGCGTTTTTCCATCGGATCAGGTCAGAAAAGGATCTACTGAACCAGCCCGCAACTTTATGGCAGAGGCCACACCTGCTGTCCGTTGAAGTTGATCGGCATGTCGCGATTGATTTGCGCGGCGGAAGGTTTCAGTTCGACCGCAGCACCGGCGCCGCACGATTCGGGCAGCGGGTTATTAGTCAAATCACGGTTAATGGTAAATGACGCAGGACCTGAATCGGGATTCCCTGCAACATCGAAATACAGTTCACGATCATAAGGCGTGCCTAAACCGGCGTGCGTCCACAATTCAACCGTGCCTTTACGAAAACCATCCACACCGGTAATTTCGCAAATGTCTGCTATCGATACATATACCTTGACACTTTTTGCACACGATGCCGGCGCTATGTTTGCAGCAGCCAGACGAAAAGGAAGCGCTACGGCAAGACCAGCCGGCATGCCTGGACCGCCACCGGCCCAGAAACCGGTTACATTACCATTCACATCTTTTTTGGTGCCCATATAATCGAAAGCGGAACGATCATAAAATAACGTTATGCTGCTGCGGTTGGTCAAAAAGTCGGTTATCGAGCCATTATGCGGCGCACCGTCCACGACGATGGTTGAATCCACACCGTCCGGAAAAACAACCGAGGTCCCGATAGTATGTGCCGTATCGTTACAGGAATGGCCAATAATGACATGATTAATAGCCCGCTGGCCTTCTGTCGCTGCCGCAGTATTCAGCCGTGTATGCGCCGCCGCATTTTGTGTCAAACCAGCCAGTAATACACCGGCTACCGCGCCCGAAAGTAATTTAATTTTGCTCATTCTTATAACCTTTATCTTAAAAAATCGGTGTCGTAGCACTCGGGCGGGAATTTATCCCGCCGTGTTACTTAATTAAAGTATCTTGCTTTCCATACAGAAAAACAATGCGACAAATTGTCGCACCCACCCATTTGAAAACAAAAAACGGATAACTACCCCGCAAAATACGGGCAGTTATCCGCTTCAGACAGACAAAGAAATCAATCCCTGCAATCGGTGCTTATCCAATAGTTCTCAATTTAGAACAATGATTTATAAGGGATTAACAAGCCACATCAAGGTAATGGCCAAACCTGTTGCCCGTTGATCCTGACCGGCATATCGCGATGGAGTTGCGCTGCCGAAGGAATGATGCGAACAGCAATACCGTCACCACAGCTTGCCGGCAACGGATTATTCACCAGATCACGTTCCACGGTATATGTCGCCGGAGCACTCCAGTTGGGTGAATCATACTGCGTTCCCACACCAGGCGCAGTCCAGAAATCAACGTTGGGATCATCCAAATTCATGCCGTCGATGTCGGCCATTGAGGATAGTTTACATGGGTTGGCAATCGCCGGGACAAAGACCACATTAACTGCGCAGGATGCCGGCTGTATTGCTACCGCAGTAATATTCATCGGTATTTGTCCTACCCAGTTATGCGCAGGAATTTCACCACCGGCCGCCCAGAATCCGATCGGATTACCCAGCGGATCATTGATAAATTCAACCGTGTCAAAGACATCGCGGCTTTTAATCAGCCGGATGAACGGTGAATTCACGATATAGTCCAGCGCAGATGCGCCTTCAGGCGTTTCGAACGTGGCAAAATTATCCGAAGAGGTCTGAACGATGGCGCTATTGCTGTCCGGCATAAAAAAGACATTGCCAATCACGGCATTATCGCCACAGCCATGCGGAATATTCACGGCTGTCGTAGTCGTGCCGTGTGCCGCAGAGCTTTCCTTTGTTTTCGCAACCGTCAGACGGGTATGCGCGAAAACATCATCACTCAACACCGCAACCGGGGTGATGGCTGCAATCATCAGCATTGCTTTAATTTCTATTCTATTCATCATCTTATATAATCTCTCCTGTAAAATTTCATGATCTTTTATTGTGTTTGCAATGTTATTGAAACCTGTCTCAATGCCTCATTAATCTTCCCGCATTAAGGGGGGAAGCATTGCATCGCTCACGTTTAAACGATCCGAACAGCGATAAGCGGGCTATTCTATTCTGCTGACGAAACCGCAGTCATTCATGAATACGTGCAATGCTTCCATAGCGGATTGATCAATTAACACGAAAATAACAACAAAGACCGGTTACAGTGACGATGCCCGATTCATCATGACAAAGTAGGCATTGACAGCATTGCATGCATGTCGTCACATCCGATCTTTTTTTACTATCAATCAAAGAAACTGTAAAAGCAATGTGACAAATTGCCGCACATGGCTTGCTACAAACCCGATTTAGCTTTTGGCTGATGCACCCGGCACCGGTCAAAGTCCGCGAAAAATAAATACGAAAAATACGGAAGATAAAAAAATGCAAATGGCAAATGCGAAGAAAAATGGAGGTATCACGAATTTTAACCATATTTATCAAAATTTCACGATCACTGAGCACGTCACTCATGAATCGAGGTCATTGATAAAATCCGGATCAACGCCGCAACACCTCCAGGGAGGAAAAGACTTCAAAGGTTATATTCACACGTTTAACTCAATCATTGCAGTGAGCAGATTCTGCAAACCCAGACTGGGTATGTTTTTTACTATCGCGTAAAAAGATCTTCAAATCAATGTGGCATAAAGTCGCACCCGGTCATACCTGGCTGATGATGCTCACTCAATGCTCATTCGCATGCTCGAAAATACATGACATGCTCCGGAAAGCATCGAAAAAAAATTAAATGGGAACACCAAGATGAACGGAGGTGGAACTGGAGGTAGAGGTGGAGGTGTTACAGGTTTTCACCGGATTCATCGAGATTTTAATTACTGAGTGAGCAACCCATGAACTGAGGTCATCAATAAAATCCGGATAAACGCTGTAACACCTCCAGGGAGGAAAAGACTTCAAAGCTATGTTCACACGTTTAATTCAGTCAATACAGCGAGCAGGTTCTGCGTGGTGCCGATCCCGACTGAATGTGTTTTTTACTATTACGCAAAAATAACCTGAATGCAATGCGGCATAATGTCGCACGTGTCGACTGACATCCGACAACTATCGATGACTATGCTCCGACCACAAACCGGTGCGACAATTTGCCGCATTCTCGCGTGGCGCTACACGCTATAGAATTCACCTTTCTTTTTTATTCAATGAAATCCGCCGGTGTCTGTTGAAAAGCCGCGTTTACATGCACCGCTTTTTCACAGATATCTGCTTGTTTTCTAAATTTTTCAATGCAAACATCTCAATCGGACTCTTTTCGCCATCTTTGGCTGTACGTCACTGTTTTTATTACCGGTGCGGCGGTCATGGTTATCGAATTACTGGGTACACGGCTGATTGCGCCATTTTATGGCGCAAGCCTGTATGTGTGGACTTCAGTCATTGCAGTGACGCTGATCGCGCTGGCTTTGGGGTATTTCATCGGTGGGCATTGGGCGGATCGGGCAAGACGCATCGGACTGTCATTCATTATCGCGTTATCAGGTTTTTTGACGCTGCTGGTACCCTGGCTGACCGCCCCCGTTCTTCTGGCGACCGATCCACTGGGTTTACGCATGGGTACGTTTGTCAGCACACTCGTACTGTTCACGCCGAGTCTGCTCATGCTCGGCATGGTCGGGCCATTCGCGGTCAAGCGCGCCACATTCAGCCTGGACGGCGTGGGCGCCAGCACCGGCTCGATTTACGCCGTCAGCACGTTGGGCAGCGTTATCGGCACACTTTTTCTGGGTTTTTATCTGTTCCCACAGGTCGGTTCGCGTGAAATCTTTATCGGATTAGGCATCGCCCTTCTGGTGCTCGCCTTTTGCGTCATTTACTTTGAACGCCGATACATCAGGCCCGCGCATGCCTTGCCGTCTGTTGCCGTTGTTACACTCGCCGGTGTCGTTCTGTTGCCTTATATCGCGGGATCGGGCAACCAGCTGCTGACTGGTGAAGATCAATTTCAGACACGGTTTGAGCGTGAAAGCCTGTATGGATGGGTGCGTGTGCTCGATAATCCCAATGGCGATTACCGACTGCTGACCGTTGATGCTTCCGCCATCGGCGCCGCGACAATCAGCCGTGGTGAAAACATATTGACCTATCAGGAAATCGTATCTTTGCTTCCAGCGCTGGCACCCGACATGAAGCATGCCTTACTGATTGGACAAGGCGCTGGCCATATGGTTACGACACTCGAACGGCATGGAATCCGGACGGATACGCTGGAAATCGATCCTGTCGTTGCTGACGCGGCGCGCGATTATTTTGATTTTGTACCCACCGGGAAAACCATGATCGGCGATGCGCGCTATGAAATCCGTAAACTGCAAGGGTCTTATGATTTGATTATTCTGGATGTCTTCACCGGTGGCGCCGAACCGGTTCATCTGCTGACGGTGGAGACCATGCGGCAATTACACGCATTGCTTTCCGAGCGCGGGATTATGGCGCTCAATTTTGTCGCTTTTTTTGAAGATGGCAAAAACCCGGCGCTGGCTTCTGTCGCCCAGACACTGGCGCAGGTATTTCCGCATCAGATGACATTGATTTCCGAACCCGGCCATGAATTCAACGATTTTATTTTTCTCGCGACCAATTTCCCGATCACGATCGAACCCGGCGATCCGGACAAAACTGCCGATATGAACCGCTTGAGCAATGAGCAAAGCCACTGGCTCAAGCAACGGGTGGTTCATCTTGACAGGCACCGTGGCGTTATTCTGACGGATAATCTGAATCCGCTCGAATCGATGCAGACCCGAAAATCGGAACAGTATCGCGTGATGATGACCGATACCATCGGCCTGAATTATTTTATCCGCTGAATTTTACTGCCCACTTCACTTTACTGTTCTTCCGTTAGCTTTTATTGCCGTGCAGCATTTCAGCGGCATGCCTGCGCGTTGCGTCGGTAATTTTGACGCCCCCCAGCATACGGGCAATTTCATCGATCCGGGCAGATGCATCAAGCACCTTGATCTGACTGTTAATCTGCTGGCCGCCTTCCGTGCCCGATTTCATGACCTGCCAGTGATGGTCGCCTGTCGCAGCCACCTGCGGCAAATGTGTAATGCACAGCACCTGCCGTGTATGGCCTAATCGCTTGAGCAACTGCCCGACGATTTCGGCAACGCGTCCGCCGATTCCAACATCGACTTCATCAAAAATCAGTGTCGGCGCCATTCCGGAACGACTGGCGATGACCTGTATGGCCAGACTGATGCGCGACAATTCACCGCCGGATGCCACTTTTGCCAGCGGCTTAAGTGACAGGCTTTTATGCGCGGCGACCTGAAATTCAACCTGTTCCAGTCCGCCCGCCCCACCCGATCCGCCCTGCTCCAGCGCAGTCAATGTTACTGAAAAAACGCCGCCCGTCATTGCCAGCGCCTGCATGGATTCGGTAACGGCCTGACTCATCTCTTTCGCTGCTTTGGCACGTTTTGCACTCAACTTCCGCGCCTGCGTCAGGTAGGTCTGCAACGCGGTATGTTCCTGTTCGGTCAGTTGCTCCAGATTCCCGGCATTATCCAACGCATCGCGTTGCACCATGAGTTCTTCCAGCAAATCAGGCAATTCTTCCGGTTGTACGCGATACTTTCGGGCCAGATGGTGTATTGCGGCGATGCGTTGCTCGATTTCCTGCAGGGATTGCGGATCCAGATCCAGTTGCTGCCGGTAGTGGCGTAATTCGTAGATACTTTCCTGTACTTGTATCTGTGCCGACTCGAGCAGGTCAATCATGGCCTGCAATTGCGCATCGTATTCCGCTACTTGCTGCAACTGGCTTTTAACCGTATTGATCCGGCCAAAGACTGCTGTTTCATTCTCAGACAGTGCATCGATCGCCGATTCAGTGGCTTCCACCAGGCCGGCAAGGTGCGACAGGCGATGATGGTCGGTTTGCAGACTTTCCCATTCAGCACGTGAAACATTCAGATCGGCAAGCTCGCCGATCTGCCACACAAGCTGTTCCCGTTTGTCGAGAATATCCGACAGCTGCTGCTCGCATGCTATTCTCTGGCGCTGCAGATTCTGCCAGTTTTTGTATTCCGTTTTGACGTTCTGCGCCAGTTCACGGCAATGGGCAAAGGCATCCAGCAATTCACGCTGCGCATCCTTCTGAAGCAATAACTGATGTGCATGCTGACTATGAATAGCGACCAGGTATTCACCAGCCGAGCGCAGTTGCTGTAAAGTCGCGGCATGTCCATTGATAAATGCACGCGACCGACCGCTTGAATCCAGAATCCGCCGCAACAGACAGTCGTCTGTATCGCCCTGCAAGTCATGGTCATTTAACCATGCCGACAGCTCAGTCAGTGCACGGATATCGAATAAGGCGCTGATTTCTGCCCGCTCGCAACCTTGCCTGATCTGGTTAGCATCACCCCGCTCACCCAGCACCAGCGATAGCGCATCGATCAGAATGGATTTCCCCGCGCCGGTTTCTCCGGTCAGCACGGTAAAACCGGGTAAAAACTCGAGTTCCATCCGGTCAACGATGACAAAATTCTGGATACTTAAGTGTTTGAGCATGATTTAAACCGGCTTAATGCAATTCGCTCCAGCCTAGTTTTTCACGCAACATCCGATAATAACTATGATTTACGGAATGCAGCAGACGCACTGTTTTAGGAAACCGCCTGACGATAATCCGGTCGGATTGTTCGAGATCGAAATTCGAGTGACTGTCACAGTGTACGCGCGAATCCAGTGAACTGAGCATATGGATTTCAATACTGGCGTCAGGGCCGACGACAATCGGACGGTTACTCAAGGTATGCGGACACACCGGCACCAGTTCAATCAAATCAAGGCTCGGATGCAGAATCGGCCCCCCGGATGATAACGCATAGGCTGTCGATCCATTGGGCGTAGCTACGATCAATCCATCTGAGCGCATGGTATTGACATATTCATTATTGATACTCACCTGAAACTCAATCATGCCGCTGCTCATGCCGCGATAAAGCACAACATCATTAAACGCCAAGGCATTAAAAACGCTGTCGTCATCGCGTATCACTTCGGCGTACAGGAGCATGCGCCGTTCGGTGGTATATTGCCCCTGGAGCATTTCAGTGAGCGTTTCCAGCATGCTGTCTGTGGACAAATCGGTCAGAAATCCGAGCCGGCCCTGGTTAATGCCGATCAAGGGCACATCGTATGAAGCCAGTATGCGCGCAATATTCAGCATGGTGCCGTCACCCCCCATGACAACGGCGAGATCGGTCTGCCGCCCGATTTCTTCAATCGTCAATGCCTGGTATATATCCGTAGACATATAGGAAGCAGTCAAGTGGTCGATGTACACTTCATATTGTAATCCTGTCAGATACTCGGCAAGATCGAGTATTAATACCGCGATTTCCTGATTGTTATGCTTGCCGATCAACGCTATCGTTTTAAATGGATAACTCATTGCCGAATATTAAAAAATAATAAAAACACACCGGAAAAATTAAATGTTATGGCTCAATTGCCTGTATTTCAACGCTCATTTTACCGTTACATACGTAAGATACAACCCATCAACCATTGCCGCGCTTTTATTCAAACACAGCAGCGTCATTGATTAAAAGCCGGTTCGATTAAATTTTTTCGCAACTTCTGCAATCAAAAACCGGAATCAGATTCACAGCAACGAAAAAATGCTGACAAATTCATATTAGCACTATTATAAGGAAGTAAACGGAATACACTGTCTGCAAAACACAAAGACGGCATTCATAGTCAAAGAATGTTGTAAAATTAACCTATGCTTAATGAACGTGCCCAAATACTGTTAAAAACTCTGGTAGAACGCTATATCCACGAAGGACAGCCTGTCGGATCGCGTTCGCTTTCCAAATTTTCCGGACTGGAATTAAGCCCCGCCACCATACGCAATGTGATGGCCGATCTGGAAGAAATCGGGCTGGTCATGAGTCCGCATACCTCTGCAGGCAGAGTGCCGACAGCCAAGGGATATCGTTTTTTTGTCGATGAGCTTCTGGTTATTAAATCGCTCGGGGAAAATGAACTTATTCATCTGGAAAACCAATTGTTGCCGGATAATCCGTCGCGTCTCGCCAGTCTGGCGTCGCAACTGCTGTCCGAGCTGACTCATTTTGCAGGCATCGTCGTCACCCCCAAACGCACCGGCGCAGTTTTCCGCTATATCGAATTCATGGCGCTGTCGGAAAAGCGGATTCTTTTAATTATCGTTACCCCTGAAGGCGATGTACAGAACCGTATTATTTTCACTGACATGACTTACAGTCAATCCGATCTGATCGAAGCCGGTAATTTCATCAATCAGCATTACGCCGGCTGCACGCTGGATGAAATACGCAGCCGTATTCACAAAGAGCTTAAACAACTCCGGCAGGATATGATCTGCCTGATGAATGCCGCGATTGAGGCTGGCGGTGCCGCTGTAAGCGAAAACAGTGAGGTTGTCGTACTCACCGGCGAACGCAAATTGCTCGATATGCTCGATACCTCGGAGAATTTAGCCAGCCTCAAAAATCTTTTCGAGATTTTTGAACGCAAAACCAAATTGCTGCAACTGCTTGAATTCAGCCGACATGCTCACGGCGTAAAAATATTCATTGGTGGCGAGTCCGACATTACCACGCTCGATGATTTCAGTGTGATTACAGCACCTTACAAAATGGAAGGTTCCGTGGTCGGAACAGTCGGTGTCATCGGGCCCAGGCGTATGGCTTATGAACGTGTCATTCCGATTGTTGACATCACCGCCAAGCTGCTTTCCAGTAGTCTCGCACAACAATGATCCATCCATCTGACAAACCGCTATCAGATCTAACGCCCTCATTCCCTAAAATTCCCGAATTATGAAATCTGAATCCGATTATCAACACGGCTCACCTGAAAGCACTGGTATCCTGCTCATTAACCTTGGCACGCCGGATGCGCCAACTGCAACAGCACTACGGCCCTATCTGAGAGCATTCCTGAGTAATTCACGTGTTATTGAAATTCCACGTATCATCTGGTGGCCAATATTGTACGGTTTTATTTTACCGTTCAGACCCAGGCAGTCGGCTGAAAAGTATGCATCGATATGGACATCGGAAGGCTCACCCTTGAAAGTGCATACTGAACGGCAAACGGCGTTACTGGCGGAAAAATTGCACAATACTTTGAACAACGCCCCGTTGATTGTTGAATATGCCATGAATATTGGCAATCCATCGGTCGCCAGCGTGCTTGATAAAATGAAAAGCGCAGGTTGCAGCCGCATTCTGGTCATTCCATTGTTTCCGCAATACGCCGCGAGCAGCACAGCGGCTGCCATGGATGCTGTTTTTGCAGCACTGGGCACCATGCGGAATATGCCTGCTATCCGCACCGTCAAGCAATACCATGATCATCCGGGTTATATCGCTGCACTGGCACAGAACATCCGCGATTATTGGGAACAACACGGGCAACCGGATCAATTGATTATCAGTTTCCACGGTATACCCCATAAAAACATCGAGAAAGGCGATCCCTATTATTATTTCTGTCAAACAACAGGACGCCTGATGGCTGAAGCACTGAATCTGGATCAATCACAATACCAGATTTGTTTTCAGTCCCGTTTTGGCCGCGCGCAATGGCTGCAACCCTATACCGCAGAAACACTGGAAAATCTCGGCAAAGCCCAAACCCGACGAGTTGATGTGGTGTGTCCGGGATTTGTTTCTGATTGTCTCGAGACTCTCGAAGAAATCGCTGTTGAAGGAAAAAAAATCTTTACCGACGCAGGCGGCAAAGCGTATCACTATATTCCCTGCCTCAACGAACGCGGGGATTGGATCGCCGCGCTGGCCGATATTGCTCAATCCAATCTGTGGCTGGAATCCGAACCGTCTTCAGCCAATACTTCATCCGTCTAATTTCAATGCCGGATAGAATTCCGAATAGAACTAAACAACCACCCGCAGAAGCTGGGTAGTTGTTTAGTTTGAATCAATACGCTTAACCCAGTCATAAGTCCATTGTGCAACCTGATCACGCCATACACGTTGCGAGAAAGTATGATTCGCATCAGGCAGATTTTGTTGTTCAGCATTCTCAAGCAATTTTTGCCATTTACCCGAGTTTTTCACTAAATCCAGAAATTCCTGCGCGACCAGATCATTACCACTGGTAATGATGAGCAATTTGCCATCAAATGCTTTTAAATCGGAATACATGCGATCTTGCAGCGTCAAACTGAGATTGTCATGTTTAGCTTCTGACTGATTTTTTGCCCCGGATTTGAAATAGCTGCTTATTAAATCTTTCGTAAATCTAACCACAGAATAGAGAGAAGCACGAAAATCAAATTGACCTGATAAAAACTTCTTCCATAGTCCTGGATCAAATAACCGTTTGAAATAATAATGTTTAAAATATATTTTAGCCATACCGGACTCTGTTCTCACCCAGGGATTCAGCAAAACAAGTCCACTTACGCGCTTGTCGGTATGGGCATAAAATGATGCCGCGCTGGCAGCATCGCATAAACCCCATAATATAATTCCCTTGATATTGGGAACCTTCAGATAAAACTGATCAATGGCTGACTGCAAATCACGATCAATTGCTTCAAATGTTCTTATGTCGCCTTCACTGTCACCCATGCCGCGAACGTCAAAGCGCATGACCGGAATACCTCTCGCAGCAAGGTAACGTGCGATTAATGTAAACTGCCGGTGGCTTCCTGCCCGGTATTGTGGTCCGCCGACAACAATTAATACACCCTTTGAGGTTAAAGCATTTTCAGGCGCACTGGTTATTCCATATAGCCAGGATTCCTGGCATAAGAAACTGAATGCTTTTTCTTCAACCGGCATGATCATTTGTAAATAGTTTTGTTGTTTCGGCCAGTAGTTGCGGGCATTCAACAATTTCTTGAGTTGCCCAGAAAGATGGGCCTATGATTGGATGAACGTGTAGGTGGCCGTTTTCTTTCTTCCATGCCGCTGTGACATGATTTTTGGCCAGGGTATTTGACTGCGCCATGTCCGACACGATATCAAACCAGTGTGTTTCTCCTTTTGTGACTACCATTTCACTGAGCTTAAGATGATCAATAGCGGCTATCAATTCCGGGGCTATTTCATAACCGGCAACTTCGAGTATCTTTCCAGCAGAGGATAATTCACGCAGTTCATTGACACTACGGGGACTTTGACTATCATTAGAATATAAATTGTTGACCAGGTTCATACGCAAAAATTGTGTGACATAGGCATGGCCATTTAAAATCGGCTGCCACAATACGATATTCTGAATATCAAAATCGCTGTTAAAATCACGAACAAAATCCAGCGCTAGTAAAGCACCCAGCCTCAACCCCCATAGATTGATATGGCCCGATGGGTTATTCGCCTTTATCCATCTCAAAGCGCATAACATATCCTGTTTCCAAGTCTGCCAGCGCGATTCATTAAATTCACCATAACTATCGCCACAACCGGACAAATCGATTTGCAAAACGCCATACCCCAGATTACTCAATGCTCTTGCCTGAAGCGCCACCATATGTCTGGTCTTATTCATTTCATCGCCGAAAGGATGAATATACAGAAAAGTGCCGTTAAAAGGCTTACTTGAATAAGGTGGATAGTAAATGCAAAAATATTTTCCTGAATCTGTGTCCAGGAAAAAGGGATTCGCTGGATTAGAATCGACAGATTCACTCATTGCGCCAATTTCTGATCGACAAAACGACTCAAACTACCCAGTGTTTCGAAAATATCCGCAGTAATCTCATCATCATCAATTGTCAAATCAAAATGTTCTTCTATTGCAGTAATAACATTCACCACAGCCATAGAATCCAATTCAGGGATATTACCTAATAAATTTGAATGCTCGGTGAGTGAATTCATTCTGTTATGAATACATAATACATCACACAAAATCTTTCTTACTTCTTCGAAGTGTTGCATGTTTACTCCATCAATTTTCAATAAATCAGAAATTTAAATTAGAATATATTTAATAATAACCAGAAGCAGCGGCCATCTTCCAATTGATTTCACTGATACCAGAGATATCCCCGTTATAAGGAAGTTCCGAAATTCTACTGACTATTGTCTATCCGGAGAGGGATTACACTTGACCTTCCCGGGTAGAAAACGGGCTATTCAATTGATGCGTTTCGAGGTGAAATTCGGGAAAAGAACTAGAATTAAAGGATATGTGAACATGGGGGTGAAGTGAAGAAAACGTGATTTGCCAATTCCCGAGGCACAGAAAAACAGCCTGTCCAAGCATTATCGTTCCCAAACCAACATGTGCCTTCAATGAATTCACGTTGAAGGCCGATATTCTGCTGCATGACCATTGCATACCATTCCTGCTCAATATTTGATTGGCTTCATCCCATAAGCGCAAAAAAGTAAGCCCGAGGCGATGATCAGGCTCAACATAGACATCAAAATCCCAGGCAGCGCTGTCGGCAGGTGACGGTACATATCTTACCCGCACTTCATCTTCCTGATAACCACTGAACATCAGCCAGATGAACCCAATAAACTTCCCATCTTTAAAGGCAACCAAGCATATGGCGCCATTCTTGAAACGCTCCTGAATTACCGGGAAAGGCCGTGGAAAGCATTGTATTACCGGATCCTGTGCATCTATTAATCTGACTTCTATTGTCTTTCCTCTGTTTGGGGGCAATAACGGTTTATTGCTAACAGGTTGTGCAGTCAGATAATATTTGTAAAGACGGATGCTTCGGCGGAATATTCTTACCAGTAATCTGTTCAGAACGAAAAGCCCGGTGTCCAGCCAGCCTATCTGGGATGACAGTTGACTGATGCTTTTACAGCGTTTGATCATATTACTGAGTACGACCATTATCGATCCAATTCAGTGGAATAGATTAAGCCCATTCGGAATGGTGTAATCTTGTAGTAATGGCATTCAATATGGCATCCAGGCAGACTAGCTGATAGTGACTGTATGCTGTTCAGATTCTGCCGCGAGTGCAGCTTCAACACTATCAGTTCTGCCAGTTAATACAACAAGTTGTCATAAACACTCATATAGTTATTAACCATGGCCGACATAGAAAAGTGTGTTTCAATTTTGTTTCGTGCAAACTTCCCATATTTTTCCAATAATTCTGGTTCGGTGTAATATTTTAAGAGCGCGTCCTTCAAAGCAATCTCATCTCCCGGATCAATTAAAGTACCGGATTGTGCTTCATCAACCAGTTCAACATTACCGCCAACCCGCGTCGCCACAACCGGTAAACCGCAAGACATCGCTTCCAGTATTGTGTTTGAAATTCCCTCCCCCAGTGAGGGGAGTACAAACAAACCCATATTCTGCATGAAATTCGGAATATCAGACCGTTCTCCAGGTAACCAGATAAATTTTTCGAATCCGGATTCACAAGCCATCCTCAAGCATTCTTTACGTGCATTGCCATCACCAACAATGACGAGCCGTAGATTCTCTCTGGCATCCGGCATCGCTTTAAGAAGATGAATAAACGCACGTATTAAAGTCGGATAATCCTTTATCGCTTCCATTCTACCCACACTGCCGACTACAAAGGCATCTTCCGTGAAAAATCCTGCCGGAGCGTGTTCAATGATCTGAGATGATGTTGTGGAAAACCGGTCACTATCGACACCGTTATAGATTTGAGTGATCCGATCAGGTGAAATACCCAATCGATTAGCCAACCATGCTTCCAGGTCCTTACTGACAGTTATAAATCGACCGACAAAGGGATAAATCACGCGGCGCAACAGATTATATTTAAAATTCTCGCCTTTCAGATCGGCCATGCCACGACCATGTTCGCTATGAATACGGAGCCTGATTCCTGCGGCGGCAGCCACAAACTGAGCCTCCAGTGCTGCCAGATTACGAGTATGTACAACATCCGGATTTAATTGCCGCAATAGTTTATAAAGCTTGAAATATAGCGAAAAATCATAGCCCACTCGTTTGTGCAACGCAAAGACATCGACATCGTCTCTCGAAATTCTGCTACGAAAATCTGTATAGTCTTCCAGACAGATAATGGCATGCCGGTAACGGTTATAAGGCATCCTATTAATCAGGTTCACCAATCCATTTTCCAGTCCACCGACATCCAAACGGTGAATGATATGTACAATTAAGGGCGGATTCTTCATAGTATTCACGCATGCGCACATGCGCTTTTATTGATCCTTAAACTGATCCAATCTGTAATGATTCAACATTTCTGGCAAATCAATGATCGTTATCACTCACTTCCACCAAACTACGCGCTATATCAGTCTGTGTATCGGTAAGAAATTGTTTCAGAATAGGCTTCGCCTCATCAGGCGTATCATCATAGGATGTTGCAATGATCACTTCCGCCCCCCATGCCTTGCCTGTCAACAACTTATTTTTGGCCAAAATCACTTTTGCAATGTACGGGCTTGTTGTCGCTTCATCTTCACCGAGAATATACCAACGCCAAATCAACAAATTGGTTGAATATGATTTTAATTGGGTCTGGCGCACCGTAATATTTTTCGAGTTGATCTCAACAGATTCTCTTGTTTCATCGACTCTTCGCCACGCTACATCTAGTTCAGGAACCAGTATATTCCCCGAGTTGATCAGTTCATCGCTTTGTCTTTGAACTGGATAATAAGTGATGAACAAACTTACAGCGTTATTTTCTTTGTTGACATAGTGCTGATAAAATTTACTCGGATTTCCGATATAAATCGGCGTCCAATCAGAAACGGACCATTCAGCAAACTGCCAGTTATATTCCGGCAGTATCAAATCAAAAGAACCGTGCCTGCTCTCATCAGAATCTTGATCGAGATAAGCTGCATAGGTTGGCCATATCAAACCAATCACAATCACAGCACACAAGGCGATAACTGTAGCTCTGGTAGAGGCTACGGGTGATTTGTGCTCAATCAGGTCCAGTTGTTTCTGTTCTGGATACGCATTATCGACCGTATCCTCACGCCAAAAAGCACCGACCCAGAATAGTACCAGCATCACGAAACCGAAAAAGATCCAGCCATAAATGAGATGATCCACGCCCACCGCAACCGTCATATCGCTAAGATGTCCGGTCAATACAATTAAATAAGCACGAACCCCATTTGCAAGAATCGGTACAAGAACTGAAAGTACGATAAAGATCGCTCTTCTACTTAAACTCTGGTAAGTCAGATAGGCATACAATGTCCCCAACGTAACAGATGCGATTAAATAGCGCAAACCACTACAGGCTTCAACAACAGACCAGTTGCCCGTTGGAAGTGAAATGAAAGCACCTTCCCGATAAACGGGGATATTACTCAGTTGCAGTGCCTTGACAGTAAAATCAGCGGTGAAATTGATCAATGGCGGAATAAGAATCTCTCCAAATGGTACGGCAAAAAACAGATAAGCCAACGGAAATGCCATGGCAAACATGATTCTATACCCTAGAATGACGGCCACAATCAGTGGCAGCATGGCAACCACGGCATATTGCGTAACAACCTGTACGCTCGCCAATTCGGCCAGTAACCATAAAAAACCAAGTGCGCATAAACCAATTAATGCCGTTGGACTGGGTCTCGGTCTCAGTGTACTTATACTGTGGCGCTTAGTCCAGATCATATAAATCACGAACGGCAGAATAAGAAATCCGTGTGCATAGGTATCCGATCTATGCCAGGTTGCAACCATTGACCATACTGTCTGGTAATAAATCAACAGGATTGCGGCTATCGCCAGTACCGTTAAAGAGAAAGCCTTATATGCTGGATTTTTATCGGAATATTCAGAGGAAACCGAACTATTCATGCTTTTATCGCCTTGCTATGTGGACATTAATAATTGATCGAAGCGCGCGAGGCTGGCTGGCCAGGTGTAATCCGACAAAATGCGTGCTCTTGCCGCATCCGCGTTCGCATGATGCGCTTTGGCAAACAGATTTATGATTGTGCCGGCAAAGGCTTTCTCATCAGCGGCCACATATAATTCCTCACCATCTATCGCTTGTATGCCTTCCATGGCCTGAGGAGATAAAACAACTGTTTTTCCCATCGCCATTGCTTCAAGGACTTTATTTTGTATGCCGCGTGCAATCCGCAAGGGTGCAACCGCCATAGACGCATATTTCAGGTATGGCCTTACATCTTCAACCCGACCAGTAACGGTAACTCCGGGTATCTTTGTCAGGGCCTTTACTCTGGTGGTCGGATTGCTGCCGACAATATAAAACTGGGTATCCGCAATCTGCGAGCGTACAGCCGGAAAAATCTTTTGAGCAAACCACTCTACAGCATCAATATTAGCCCAATAATCCATGGCACCAGTAAATACAAGAATACGATCATTTACGGCATATGGATTGGATAATTGATGTATCGGAGAAAAATAATCCACATCCACACCGTTATTAAAATAATCGACCTTATCAGCGGTCTCGGGCGTCAGCATTTTAAAAAATGTTGCTTCTTTTATGGAAACAAATGTTGATTTATCGAATTCTTGCGCAATAGCTTTTTCATAGTTGAGCAGCAATTCCGCCTCGCGCTTATAAATCCAACTCAACGGCCAGGATTTGGTTTGTGCATACTGTTTCCACTTATCAGAATCAATATCAACAAAATCAATAACGCGCCGGGCAGAGTGTATGTGTCTGACGTATTGCGTCATTGCAGCGGAGAAGACGACAATTTTTGTGATAGATTTTGTCGTGAATAAATCATCAACCCATTGCTTTAATTGTCTATCCCAGTAAAATGGCAATGTTAAGGCGTTTCCCGTCATAAATCCGGAAAAACAACGCAGACGCGCAATCTTGGGATCAAGCTTAATCAGGCAGACTTCATCGCACCACGCTCTAATATTGTTTGCATACTGCCAATCGTCCTCAGTATCCACGAACGTACCCAAATGAACGCGATAGTGCTGACTCAGGTATTTGAGCAGATGATACGAACGAATCTTATCCCCCTTATTGGGCGGGTAAGGTATTCTATGTGCCAGATAGAGAAGGTCTTCCATGCAACGCACTAACCCAGATTTTTGACAATATGCGGTCCAATTAAATTGGCCACAGCCAGGGGCATTTTCTGCCAGGCTTTAATAAAAAACCGGTATTTAGGATTGGCCGGGTTATGATCCGGTACTTCAGATGACTTAATCAGTCGGTATTCATAATGTAGCGGCTGCGCCTCAAAACCCCAGTTTTTCTTGAAACTATAGGATCCTGAATTGCGTTTACTGCGTCCAAAATCAAAAAGCTTATAGCCTCTTTCGCAACTACGCCGCATCAGCTCCCAATACATAAAATCATTTGCGGAAAATTGTCTGGCTTCGTCAATACCACCACCGTAATAAGGCAGTACTTCGTCCCGGAAATAAAAACTCATTACACTGCTGATTGTTTTACCGTCTTTCACTATTGTTAAGAGTTCGCAATCTTCAACAAATGTGCTCTTGAGCAAACGGAAGTATTTTTTTGCAAAAACCGGCGTACCTAATCGGTGTACACTGCTCGAATAAGCATAAAAAAAACGATCAATATTCTGATCAATTTCCCCCACAAGATCATGCTTAATTCCTTTACGCACCATCGCGCGCTGTTTGCGCGGTATTTCAAGCAGATTCTTATCGACATCCGGATCTATTTCCTTGCGGAAAGTGACATAAAGATCTTTATGTGGCCAATCAGTATGGACACTATGAACATTACGAAACTCCAGATAATCGACATTCAATCGCTCAGCCAGAGCTTGCGCGGCATGCTCAAGCTGTTCACGGATAAGATTATTATTTGCTACGACACCGCCGTAAACACAGAATGGTAATGCACTGAGCGAATGTCCAAACAGTAAACTGTTAACTTCCGCCAAGGGTAATACCCCTTGTAATTCGCCATTACCTTCTGCATACAAAAACCAGGTTTTGTGCCCGAAAGCTTGTTCAATCACTGTTTTCCAGCCGGATCGATGAAAAAACGTTGCGTCAGGGTGGGTCATTACAAAATGATCCCAGCGCGCTTCATCCTCCGCTTGCATCTCACGTATGACAACGGGTGCTGCTGTATATATCTCAGAACCGGAAATTTGTTCAGACATCGTCATCTACACCTGTTTTGAAAGAAAAACCCTATCAACTCGATCCCATTTAAAATCGCTTGTCAGTGCATTCAGTCTTTCTTCCATACGGTGTAGATTAAGATAATGGCGAAAACGGGTTTTTAAGCTAATACCGCTTTGACGAGGCTGATCAGCATCAATTTCCCAAGGGTGAAAATAAAATATAACGGCTCGTGATTCAGAAAGATTTATTCTGTTGATAAACCACTTTGACAGGCCATACGGCCAGAAACGAAAGAACCCGCCGCCTGCGGCCGGGAAATTCCGCCCCCATAATCGTGCTGTCGTAACCGGAATTTCCAATACACCATTTTCACCCCGGGGATAGTATGCAAAACGCGGAGAATCAGGCATACCGTAGTGATCGTGCTGTACAGGATAAATACTGGAGCTGTAGTGATACCCTGCTTCGGCCAGACTATCCAAAGCCCATAAATTCTGACTGTTGATTGAGAAACTGGGCGCACGATAACCTATAACCGCTCGACCGCTGATATCCTCAAGCAAGGATTTGCTGCGAAGGATATCTTCTTTAAATTCAGCTGGATTGAGTTCAGTAACTCGTCTGTGCCCCCATCCGTGACTGGCGAGTTCATGACTGTTATCAACCATACGTTTAATCATTTGCGGATAACGCTCAGCGATCCACCCCAAAGTAAAAAAAGTCGCTTTGATTTGCTTCTGGTCAAGTAAATCAAGAATCCTATCCATACTGGATTCTATTCTGCATGGCATGCTGTCCCACGAACTTCTTGGAATATGCGATTCAAAGGCGGAAACTTGAAAATAGTCTTCCACATCAATGGTCATCGCATTAATAACAGGGGGGGAGTTTTTATTCATGAGTGTGCGACCCAATTATCTTTTATTGAGATCGTCCTTCATACTTCCAAAGGACAAATTCTGTTTCAGTACATCGAGCACAAATAGAACGGATCTTTCCATCCTGCTCAGCCGGTCCTCCATCCTCTCTAGGTCAATCTTCCCAGGTTGACCTTTCACTAAAGCTAATGCTGTATTTGTATTTGTATTTGTATTTGCATCAGATGTAAGCTTGGAAGCATTAAATTCCTGCTGAAAATCGTTAATAACATCATTAACTTCTTTTTCCCCGAAATGATGCAATTCCTCCAGACAACCCATCATGAGCATCCGATCGCAAAACAGATTAATTTTTCGTGGCACGCCGGCACAATATTGATGAATTAATTCATAGGCTTCGTCGTAGACAGCCGGATCTCCCTTCCAATCTACCGTTTTCAATCGATGCTCAATATAAGCTTTTGTTTCCAGTTCATCCATCGGCCCCAAATGATAGGTTGCAATCACCCTCTGTTTTAGCTGCTGCATACTCTGATCCAGCAGAATTTTCCTGAATTCGGGCTGACCTAGTAAAAATGTTTGCAATAAAGGCGCATCATCCATTTGAAAATTAGACAGCATCCTAAGTTCTTCTAAAGTCTGCCGGGAAAGATTCTGTGCTTCGTCCACAACTAACAAGACACGTTTACCCTGCTGATGACAGCGTCGCAGAAATTGTTCAAGTTCAAGCAACAGCGCTGCCTTTGACAATTCAACATACGGCAATCCAAAAGCAGCGGCAACCAACTTTAAGATATCATTTGAATCGACATGCGTGTTCACGATCTGGGCTGCAACTATTTTTTTTGATTCAAGACCGCGAAACAGATTTCGCGCTAATGTCGTTTTACCAGCACCCACTTCACCGGTAAGAACAATAAATCCTTCTCCCTGAGAAAGCCCATATTCCAGGTAGGCCATCGCTCTTCTGTGACCTTTGCTATCATAATAAAATGTGGGATCAGGTCTCAGTTGAAACGGCTTAGCACTGAGGCCATAGAACGATTCATACATGCATTAGATCCATTAAAAATCCTTAGTTAACGATACCGTAACAGCATTCGCAGATTGCCCGATATTTCCACTACCTACCTGCAGATCAGAAAACCGTTCAATACGACGGTATTCCAGTGAACCACGCAAATCCTCAGTAAAATTTCTATTAAGCCGGGTAGAAAAAATTAAATTATCATTGGTTCCTCGTGCACCGGAAAAGTCGAATCTCAAATAACTGAATGTTGTGTTCAAAGCAGTATGTGGCGAGATTTTATAATTCCAGGCAACACTACCCCCCATCTGTTTAGTCTGATTAAAGAGAAAAAGATTGCCTAAACCAATCAAATCAGCATCAAGATCCGCAGCACTATAAGGCGTTCTTGAAACACTAAACAGATTCAACGATAAACTATTTCTTGAGCCATTGAGCGCAACAGTCGCATTAAAACGTTTTTGCAAAAAAACACGGTTTGTCAGGAAGTTAGTTAAACCCAATAAGTTTTGTAACCCCAAACCACCCAATGTATTCGCATCAAGTGCGCCAAAAGCGCCAAAATTACCAGCCTGCTGATTAAATGTCGTGATATCTTCCGAGTATAAAACACGCATATTCAATAGCCGTCTACTGTAGTTGATTTCGCCTGAATAAGTGTCGCCAAAAAATCTTTGCCCTGCATTGAACTGCACATTCGTTCGTCGGTTGGGAGACCATATAAACCCGGCTGTCCATGTAGGAAGACTTGTTTGATCACGAATGGATACAAAGCTATTTCTCTCATAACCACCTGAAGATGTTAAGCTAAATTTCCTGGTCAAATGGTAACGAAAGTTTGCAATAGAACGTTCAAATTCAATATCGCGATCAATCCCATTCATATGAATCATCTGGTTACTGTAGTTCAATCCCCAGGCCAATCTGGTAAATGAACTACCGCTGTTTAAACCAAATTGAAAACTGTTTCTTTGACTGTCACGAAAACCAAACATTCCACCTTCTACAATACTTCTGGTATAACGAATTTCCGTCGAAGCAAAATCCTGGAACCGATAGCGGAGATATGGGCTCACAGAATAAACTTTAATTGTGGCGTAATTGCCAGTTGTAAAAACATTACTATCAGTCTGCGGGCCCAGCAAACCAAGATTCTGCTGCACTATACGCGCATTACCTTCTACAAAAAACAGGTCTCTTATAATTGCGGCATCAGCGTCAGCATTTAACATATGTCTAATTCTTGTGAAACCATCATTCCTGGCAAAAATCAGATTATTCATCACATATCGAGCGTTAAGATTAAAACGCTGCCCGGTGCCGTTGATAGTCACCCCCGGATTAATTTGTGTAATCAGATCACTTTTATGACTTCCGGCGCCACCAATACCGAACCCTCCACCACCAAATCCACCACCCACTCCGCCTGCACCACCGACCATACCTATTCCGACGTTATCGGTATAGGTCTCACTGATATTTAACGAAGGCTTGATATTAAGCTCTGCAGCAGCAAGACATAGAGGAAACAGTATTAATAATGCCGATATGAAGCAAAGATACAAACGTACGCGTTGATGAATGAACTGAATGGTGCATCTCATGAATAATAGTAACCCTGATATTCATTATCCGAAAAAGTTCTATCTTTGTTATAAATTAGACTGATATCAGAACTTGCATCAAATTGACTGATGGCATGCTTAAGTGTTTGCTGAGTCGTTCGCTCTGCCTCGACGACCAATATTATTTGTCCCATACGTTCAGCCAAGACACGCGCCTCACTGGTTAATAATACAGGTGGAGAATCAAAAATCACAATTCTGTCGTTATACCGCTGCGCCAATTCGTCGAGCAACATCAGCATGACCTGGCTTGCCAATAACTCCGTAGCATGCGGATGCGCAGCGCCTACTGAAATCAAACTTAATTTCTCGATATTGGTTTTCATGAGTACATCGGCCACGTCAACCGAATCTTCAATCAAAATATCCATCAAACCTATTTTGTTCTGAAAACCCAGAATGTCAGGAATGGTAGGTCTACCTACATCTGCGTCAATCAATAAAACACGATGGTCCATCTCAGACGCAATACTCATAGCCAGATTAACTGCACAAAAACTCTTACCTTCACCCGCCAATGCACTTGCAATCATTATCAGATTATTATTTTTTTTGGTAAACGCTTTAGTCAATATCGGCCTTTTAATAATCCTGAATTGTTCAGCGACCTGTGTTTTTCCCAGATCAGGGGTTACAATACCCAACTGGTTAAGCCGCTTCAAATCAATCTCGATATAATTTTTGGAGTTCGCGTGAGCACTCTCCAACACAACATTATTGACCGAATTCTTTTGTAGATTTTTTACGACCTCATTCTGGCGAAAAACGATGTCTTTCGTATCGATAGCGGTATTTTGCTCTTTCTCTATTCTAACCTTATCAATTTTTTTACCGCTTGCTGCTTTTTCAAGCTTGGAAATTGCTTTTTCGATAATACTCATATTAATCCTTAAAGGTTAAATCAGAATAAATCATTGGATTCAAACAAACAATTTGACTCAAAAAGGCAGTACCTCAACGATCGCTCCCAGTTTTCTGTAATATAACAGCAAACCTGCATACATTATTCCAAGACATAAAATAGAAATACTGAATATAAAAAAACGCTGCATCCGTTGCGTTCTTTGCTGATCGGTCCATACCATTGGCACGGATCCCAACACTGGAAGTCTGGTAATTTCACGCAAATTGCCTTGGCTGTAAAATGCCGGTCTGATCTGACTGATTATAAAAGCAACACCGACACCGATACCTAGCGCAATTAAAAACACAATTGAGAACATTAAGCGATGATTAGGCCCTACAGGTACATCAGGAACCTGTGGCGGATCAATAATTTTAAAAGACAGCAACCCTGAAGCAGAAGTCAACTCGCCAGACATATGCGCTGAGATACGGCGCTCCAGTAATTGCTCATAATTCGACTTATTCACATTATAATCACGATTAAGCTGAGTAAACTCTGCTTCAACACGTGGCACCGCATCACTCAGAGATTTCAAACGCTCATAGCGGGTCGTATACTCTTCAACGCGAGCGATCATTGAAGCAACAACCGCTTCCGCATCGGCCAAAGCAATATTAAGTTGCTGCAACATAGGACTGTAATTTTTGCCCGGATCTCTGGTTGCTGGAGAAAAATTGCGTTTAGCCTCTTCTTTCTTTTGTTCCTCGAGATGCGCGATCAGCCGTTTCGTCGCGACAACATCAGGATGCATCTCGGTATAATTCATACGTAAAGAATCCAGACTCTCATGCAAATTGCTAATTCTTGCATCGATCTCCGGATTGATTATTAATTCTTCTTCAGCAGCAGGGGACAAAACAAATACGGGATCATTGCCATTGATCTGTTTTTTTATCGCATCACGGCCCTTTTCAGCTTCCTTTAACGCCAATTGGGCTTTTTGCATTTGATCTTCTGTTTCAATCAATTGCGCATAATAATCACGGTTTTGCCCAGGCAACAATCCAATATTCTTTCTCTTAAATTCAGTTAATGCATTTTCAGCCTCAATCAATTTTTCTTCATACGCGGCAATTTGTTGATCGATAAATCGAAGCGCAGATGATGAATCGCCTCTTTTGCTATCCAAACCCTCTTCAACAAAAATCGTCAATAACGATTGAACAACATCCCTTGCCAGAAACGGGCTATTGTTATTGTAAGTAATTGTGAAAATATTATCCCCAGTCGTGGCACCCAATTTAATTTCTTTCATTAGTTCCGTGACCATTTTGTCTCTTTCTTTTTCATCCACAACTTGAATATCCAGATCCGCCATACGAACAACCCGTTCTACATTAGGACGGCTGATCAACGTGCGTCCCATTATCGAAACCTGTTGTTGCATATCGGGTGAAACGGTTATTCCCGCCATAAGCGGTCTTATAATATTCTGGGTATCGACATAAATCCTGGCTGAAGCTTCATAATTGTCCGGTAATTTAAGTACGAGCAACCATCCGGCAATTGCAATCAGCCATGCCGTAATAACGGCGACCAGACGATATTTCCACGTTCCTTTGAAGTAAACGTATAATTGAGCAATTAACTCGTCCATAGAATTCTCGCTGTCAAATTCAAAAATGAGCCCTTTATCATGGAAATGCTTTTAAACATGTTTATCATTTTGCAGTAAAACTATATCGATCAGGGAAATCACACCAGATACAAATACGATCATACCTTTGCACTACGAATGTAAATCCAATCGATAAAAAATTAGAAGAAGCTTTCCGGTATCACCAATATATCGCCCTGCTTCATCGGCACATTGGCAGAAATATCACCGTCTTTAATCAAATCATTTAAACGAACACGAAACTGTCTCTGTTCGCCGCCGATAACGCGGATAATGCTGGCGCGATTACCCGATGCAAAATCGGTTATACCGCCAACAGCAATTAAAACATCCATCAGCGTCATATTTTCACGATAGGGTAATGCCTGAGGCCGAGCCGCCTCGCCAACTACTCTGATCTGTTCACTGTAGGGCCCCACAAACTCAGTGACAACAACAGTAACTACAGGCTCCTGGATATATTTGGATAATGTTTCTTCAATATCACGCGCAAGTTGCGTAGCTGTCTTTCCACTGGCGGGTAAATCCTCAACCAGCGGCGTTGTTATCTTTCCGTCAGGCCTGACAGGAACAGCCATGGATATCTCAGGATTACGCCAGACAATGATATTGATATTATCTCCCGGCCCAATCAGATAATCCCAGAAGTCGACTCTCTTTTCATCATCCGTCAGAAGTGGATAACTGGCACAACCGCTCAACAACAAGAAAGCAGTGCTTATAAAAATAAACTGCTTCATATCATTTATATTCATCAAAAATGTTCTCACAAAAGCTCCCTCTTCAACATTTTAGTCAAGCAAAATCCAATCTGTATTTTTATAACATCATATCTATACTAATGCAGGAACTTAATTTGATAGGCTTGAAAAAACCTATAAATACCATTTAATTAATGCATCCTGTATACAATGTAAATCCACTCAAGATCCAAATTAAGCATTGAACTTTGCCTTTGACTGACAACTTCAACCAATAATTCCGTAATCAGTCCTAAATTACCGCCATTAGTTCACAAATAGATTTAATTTAACAATCCATGTAAAACAGCGCTCCCCGCTACCACTGAGGATCAACTACTATATCCGGAACCAACACGCAAAACATCCCTAACATAAAATGACTATCCCGACACAATCGGGCAGGATCATCTCTACCGGTTTATATCGAATATATCAATAGCCCATTGTGCATGATTGCACGGTAACCTGAAGTGATATAAACCACATTGTCATACCGTTTTATTCATATTATATTCAAATCGAAATGACCAGCATATGACAATAAGCATAAAATAGAACCCCTTATTCAAAACATTCGTGATGAACAGCCGGATGTATTGCCATTGTCGTTGATGATACACTTGCACTGTTTTTCCAATTTCCTGTTTTATCGCGTGCGCAGCCTACCGCTTATCCTGAATACTGCTCTAGCATGTATTTTCACCCTGACGATATTGCCGGTTAGCGGGCAAATGCTCGATGCGCAGGAGGCAACGCCACTTAATCCTGTCAACGTCACGGCGACGCGCACTAAACGGCAGGCTAATGAAATTCCAAATGCGATGATGCATTTCGACCGTTATCCACAACAAAATTTTCAGACCGGTATAACGCTTGACGAGTTCGCACGCAGCACACCCGGTGTGTTTTTCCAGAATCAGGCCAACTTTACTCAGGATCTGCGCATCGCAATCCGCGGTTTTGGCGCACGTTCGGCTTTCGGGGTACGCGGAATACAGATGCGCGTTGACGATATTCCGCAGACATTGCCGGACGGCCAGACACAGCTTGACTCAATTGACCCGGGGATGATCGAGCACATGGAAATTGTGCGGGGCCCGTTGGCTTCTTTGTATGGCAATGCTTCCGGCGGGATGATTGGCATAATGACGCTGGAAGCACCGCATGAGCGGTTTGCCGTGTCGCCGCGCCAAGTGTTCGGTCAGTATGGTTTGTTCAAATCCGAATTGTTCACCGGCGGACGGTATGAACGCTTTAATTATACCGTATTCGGTTCACACTTGCAGCAAAACGGCTGGCGCGATCACAGTGTAGTCAAGAATTATTTTACCCAGGCCAAACTGAATTTCAGGATAAACGACGACTCGGATCTGATGTTGCTATTCCGCAAGTTCTATTCTCCCGAAGCCAGAGACCCCGGCGCATTGACGCTGGCAGAGGCACAGCTTGATCCGAGTCAGGCCGCGATCCGAAACAAGCAGTTTAATGCCGGTGAGGAAATTGATCAGGAACAGATGGGCATACGCTTTCGCAAAAAACCGGCAGACAATCAGGAATTCTCCGTCACCGCGCATATGCTGCACCGTAATTTCCATAACCGCTTACCGTTATTCGATGGCGGACAGGTACAGTTTGACCGTTACGTTGGCGGCGTCTCCTTACAGTACATCAACGATCATCGACTGTTCAACCGCCCTCATCGGTTGATTGCCGGCGTCGACTACGGCATACAGAATGACGACCGGCAGCGTTTTAACAACGATTCAGGTCGACGCGGCGCACTGGTGTTGAACCAGATTGAGCAGGTACAGAATATCGGGCCGTTTTTCCGCAGCGAATGGCGTGTACAGGATAAATTCGATCTTGTATTCGGTGGTCGCTGGGATTGGTTTCAGTTTAAAGTGCAGGATGTTTTTCACGATGACGGCAACCAGTCCGGTCGCAAAACATTGTCGCAGGCCAGTGGCACAGCAGGCGTGGTGTATCATCTGAACGACCGGCATCAGATTTACGCCAACGTCGCCTCAATCTTTGAAACCCCAACGACAACCGAGCTCATCAACAACCCTTCGGGCAAAGGCGGCTTCAATCCCAATATGGATCCGCAAACTTCATTAAGCCAGGAACTCGGCATACGCGGCAGCCTGAGCGGTTTTCAATACGAAACTGCACTATTTTATATTTATACCTGGCGTGAAATCCTACCGTTTGAGCGGCCCGAATTCCCTGGCCGTGCTTTTTTCCGCAATACCGGCCAATCCAGCCGTCTGGGTGTGGAAACCCGGCTGGCGACACCTGAGTGGAAAGGGTTACGCGGCGAAATCAGTTATACGTATTCCGATTTTGAGTTCGAGAAGTATGCTGTTAATGATGTCAGCCTGAAAGGTAATATCTTTCCGGGTGTTCCCAGACACCGCTGGGAAGGCTTGCTGCGTTATACACATCCGCTTGGTTTTTTTGGGCAATTTCATATTCAGCACGTTGGCGCTTTTTACGTCAACGACAGCAATACTGACATAAACAATACATATAACCTGGGGCAATTGTTATTGGGTTGGGGTACACGGTACCGCTGGATGGATGGATCTGTTTTTTTCGGTATCAACAACCTGTTCGATGAACGCTACAACGCCAATACGCGCATCAATGCGGCATTGGGACGTTATTATGAGCCCGGCGCACCGTTCAATATTTTCGGTGGCTTACGGATTCGCATTACACCATTTTAAACTGCGCTGATCGATCAAACCTTGAGACAGACATCCAACGGTGATACATTTTGATCGATTCCAATTAAAAATTCGAGGTATTCAAATGTTTTATCCACGTTCATCAAGCACTCGGCTTAGCGCTGCTCTGACAACCCTGCTGCTGGTATTACTATGCAGTGCGCTTATGATAGCCAATGGGTATGCCCAGCGCATACAAACCACATTTGATGTCAAGCTGCTCGCACGCGGCTTATCTCACCCATGGGGAATGGCATTTCTGCCGGACGGCAGAATGCTGGTGACCGAACGTATCGGTCGCCTGCGTATTGTCACTCCCGACGGGCAGATTTCCGATTCTGTCAAAGGCGTACCCGCAGTTTTCAGCGAACAGCAAGGCGGCCTGCTCGACGTCGCACTTGACCCGAATTTTTCCGCCAACCGGCTGATTTATCTTTCGTATGCCGAACCCGCCGGTTCGGCTGCAAGCACTGCTGTTGCCCGTGCAGAACTTACCGATGATGCATTAAAGCATCTCAAGGTGATTTTCCGTCAGGAACCCAAAACCGTCGGAGCGCAGCATTTCGGCTCACGGCTGGTATTCGCACCGGACGGCAATCTATTTATCACACTGGGTGATCGCGGCAATCAGATGGAAGAAGCGCAGAATACCCGCAATCATATCGGCACGATCATCCGCATCCGCCCGGACGGCTCGATCCCGGACGACAATCCGTTTATCAAAGACCCACAGGCAAAACCTGAAATCTGGTCATACGGTCACCGCAGCATACAAGGTGCTGCGATTCATCCGGAAAGCGGGGAATTATGGATTCATGAACACGGGCCGCGTGGCGGCGATGAGATCAACATCCCCAAACCCGGAAAAAACTACGGCTGGCCCAACGCCAGTTACGGTGTACATTACTCCATGCTGCCCATCAAGGACGAACATGCCGAACAGGGCTATGAGGAACCGGTTTATTACTGGACACCATCCGTCGCACCTTCCGGCATGCTGTTTTATACCGGCGGACTGTTTCCAGGCTGGCGGGGCAATTTATTTGTCGGCACACTGGCCGGACAACATCTGATCAGAATGGCAACCAGTCGCGATAAAGTTTTGAGCGAGGAACGGTTACTGCAGAATACACTGCGCTTTCGCGATGTGGAGCAAGGACCTGACGGCGCCATTTATCTGTTAACAGACGAACCGGATGGCAAGATTCTTAAACTGGTGCCTGCTGAAAAATAGTCGTGAAGACTGGGCATGGATATAAAAACCACAAAACTACACGCCATTTCGATCACACTGCGAAGTATTTTTCATGCCGTACCTGATAATGGAACGGGCACCCCAAGTGTTTCTCAATATGCGAAATGGCGGTAAAAATTCCTGCTGACAGCAGAAAACAGAAAACCGTACTTCAGCGTACTTACATCTGACTTTGCAGCCAGTTTTGTAATCCGGTTTTCTGAATCAGATCAAGCTGGGTTTCAGCCCAGTCGATATGTTCTTCAGTGTCCTCGAGAATATGTTCAAAAATCTCACGGGAAACGAAATCTTTCGCAGCTTCACAGGCAGCAATAGCTGCCGTCAGTGTTTCATGAGATGCACGTTCCAGTCTCAGATCGCAGGTAATACACTCATCGGCTTTCTCACCGATCATCAGACTGCCCAAGTCCTGCAGGTTCGGCAAGCCTTCCAGCAGCAGAATGCGTTCAATTAACATATCCGCGTGCTTCATTTCTTCGATGGATTCATCGTATTCATGCTTACCCAGGCTCTCAAACCCCCAGTTTTTAAGCATCCGGGCATGTAAAAAATACTGATTGACTGCGGTCAGTTCATGCTGCAGCTGACGATTCAACCATTGGATAATCTCTGCGTTCCCTTTCATCATTTGTCTCCTTAGGCATAGGCTAAATTACTGCCTGCTGAAAAGCGGTCACGCATCAATTCTTTTGACACTGGCTTCAGATAACGGCGTCCCGAATCAATCCTGTTCCAATATCAATGCGCATCAAATCAAACGCATTTCAGCAACCAGATAAACATGTTGTATTCTGCTCGGAAGTATGCATATCGGCTTTTTGCATACGGGCTTGATCAAGTACTGCTTTAGTATGACACGCGCACATACCGCACTGCTCTGTCACGCCAAGGCAACTTTTCAAGTCACGCATCCGTTCAGCGCCGTTATACACCGCCTCACGAATCGCACCGTCTGTTACTCCCTTGCAAATACATATATACATGATGACTGCCTTAGTCCTAAGTTTCAAGTGCCTTTTAACGCACTCCACAAAATTTCTATTGCCTGAGAAAAAAAACGAGAGTTAAAAATGATGACTGATAGTTAATGAGAATTATTCGTAATTATATTCAATCCTTAAAAGATTGCAAGTAAATTAACACCGAAACCCCTAACATTATTCAACATAGCAGGAAAAAACCCTATAAATAGGCGATAATTCCGTCCTAGTCGATAAAAATACCGCTATACAATATCCGTATATCAATACTCGTCCATCGCCAACTTAATTTACCCGGAAAACTTCTACGATGAAAACGATTTACCTGGTTGCAGGCGCCCGTCCGAATTTTATGAAGATCGCACCAATCGTTCGTGCGCTGGATGCAGCAAAAACACTATCTTATCGAATTATTCATACCGGCCAGCATTATGACCCGGAAATGAACGAAGTCTTTTTTGACGAACTCGGCATACCGCAACCCGACATTTTTATGGGTGTGGGCGGCGGCTCTCATGCACAGCAGACTGCAAAAATCATGATCGCATTCGAGGATTACTGCCTGAAAGACAGTCCCGATGCCGTACTCGTTGTCGGTGATGTCAATTCCACACTGGCATGCTCAATCGTCGCCAAAAAGCTGCATATTCCAGTGGCTCACGTCGAAGCCGGACTGCGCAGCGGCGACAGGCACATGCCTGAAGAAATCAACCGTCTGGTTACCGACAGTATTTCTGATTGGTTTTTTGTCACCGAACCCAGCGGCCTGCAACATCTGAAACACGAAGGAAAATCGGACAGCGCGATTTTTCATGTCGGCCATGTCATGGTGGACAACCTGCTCTATCAGGCTGAAAAACTCGCGCATATGGATACCGGCAACTTTGCCACCACGTCGCTTAAAGCCGCGCAGCATGCCGCCGGAAAAGGTTATGGCGTTATCACGCTGCACCGCCCGAGCAATGTCGACGATGTCGGAACATTTTCCCGAATCGGAAGTGCGCTCAAGGAAATCGCACAAGACCTGCCGCTTATTTTCCCGGTACACCCGCGCACCCGAAAAAATCTTGAGCAATTTTCCATAAACCTGGGTCCGAATATCACGCTGATCGGCCCGCAGCCTTACATGTCATTCCTGCACTTATGGAAGGATGCCGCAGTAGTGTTGACCGATAGCGGTGGTTTACAGGAAGAAACCACGGCACTCGGCGTCCCCTGCGTCACGCTGCGCGAAAACACCGAGCGCCCGGTCACCATCGAAGAAGGTACGAACCTGCTGGCCGGTACCGATCCGGAACGCATTATCGCCGCGGTTCAGCATATTCTGCGCAATCCAGGCAAATCAGGCCGCCGTCCGGAATTATGGGACGGCAAGGCAGCCGAACGCATTGTCAGCATTCTGTCGGCCGCGCTCAACGCAACGTAAAAACCACAGTCAAAACTGCGTCCCAATCCGTACACTACAGACCTCACAGTCGATAATATTATGGAACAACTGTCATGCAAACGTTAATTCCGGTTATTCTATCCGGCGGTTCAGGCACACGGCTCTGGCCGCTTTCGCGCGAAAAGTACCCCAAGCAATTATTATCACTGGTCAGCGACGATTCACTATTACAGGCGACAGTACGCCGCATGGATGGCCTCGGCAACATCGATGTCAAGGATCCGGTTGTCGTCTGCAATGAAGAATACCGCTTCGTCATCGCCGAACAGCTGCGCATCATGTCGCGCAACGGCACCATTCTGCTCGAACCCTGCGGCCGTAATACCGCACCCGCACTGACTGTCGCCGCACTGGCCGCATTAAAGCAGAACGAAGACCCGATTTTGCTGGTCATGCCGTCCGATCATGTCATCATCGACCTCGAGGTCTTCAAAACCGCTGTCTTACACGGCATACAACTCGCGATACAGAATCACATCGTCACCTTCGGCATCACGCCGGACAAGCCGGAAACCGGCTATGGCTATATCCAGACCGGTGACAAGATGGATCAGAACGCCTATCGCATCGCTTGTTTTGTCGAAAAACCGAGCAAGGAAACCGCCCAGGCTTACCTCGACGCCGGGTCGTTCCTGTGGAACAGCGGCCTTTTTCTGATGCATGCGTCAGTCTGGCTGCAAGCCATCGAACTGTGCCATCCGGAGATTCTTGTTGCGTGCCGCGCCGCATGGAACAATGGATCTGTCGATGGCGATTTCACCCGCCTGGAAAAAAACGCCTTCGAACAATGCACCGGCATTTCCATTGACTATGCGGTGATGGAGCGTATCGCCCAGGGCGAAAACCCGCAACTGCCGCAGGGCGCCGTCATTCCGCTCGCCGCAGGCTGGTCCGATGTCGGCGCATGGGATTCATTATGGCATGTTCTGCCTAAGGATCAGGCCGGCAATGTCGCGCAGGGTGACGTACTATTGCACGAATGCAGCAACACGCTGGTCATTTCCGAAAGCCGCCTGGTTACCTGCGTCGGCGTTCAGGACATGATCGTCGTGGAAACGCCGGACGCCATTCTGGTTTCGCATAAGGATAAAACGCAGGACGTCAAAAAAATCGTCGACAACCTCAAGGAAACGGGACGCTCCGAGAGCCACCTGCACCGTAAGGTTTTCCGCCCCTGGGGATGGTACGACAGCATTGATTCCGGCGAACGCTTCCAGGTTAAACGCATCGTCGTCAAACCCGGTGCATCCCTGTCCCTGCAGATGCACCACCACCGCGCGGAACACTGGGTCGTCGTGCGCGGCACCGCACGCGTCACGCGTGACGACAAAAGCTATCTGATTACTGAAAACGAATCCACCTACATCCCCATCGGCACCCGGCACCGCCTGGAGAACCCCGGCCGCGTACCGCTCGAAATGATCGAAGTGCAATCCGGCTCCTACCTGGGCGAGGATGATATCGTGCGCTTTGAGGATATTTATGGACGGGATAAAAACTGATTTGCTTTCGGGTATTTCAATAAAAAACGCTATTTTTATTGGCAGTCACGACTCATTCCAGTATCCCGATCCGTTCCCGTGTCGTTCCGCGCTCGCCCAGGCGGATGATTTTAAGCACGACCGAAAGCGTGAAACCCGGGTGCAGGATGACATCGGAAAATTGCGCGAACATCGCATCTTTTTCGGCAATCGCCCCGACGCGCGGCGGCCCTGTCAGCGGCGATAATTCTTCGGCGAACGACCACGCGGCATCGCGCGCTTTTTCCATGCTGAAATTGATAATGGATTCCTGTACATTGCCGAGGTAGCGGTTCAGAATACCGAGAACCGGCCAGATTTCGGCGAGTTCATCCTGCACGCCGCCAACCAGGCCGGCAAGCACGGCATTGATTTTGTTGAAATCGCCCTTGAGGTTTTTCAACTGATCAGGGGGTACCGTTTCCGCAGCGGCGATGCCGAGATCGAGGTTGATATGTGCATTCATACCCATTAGCAAATGCTGCAGTACAATCGGCCACCAGCGTTCGGTCGCGTCAAATGCGCGCACCCAGGATTGCGTCGGCGTCTGTCCGGTCTGATATTGATAGCAAGCATGGATATACCGGTTGGCAAAAATCACATCAAAACGCTCCATGCGCGGGCCGTCGTCAAAATACCCCTCCGCTATGCCCTGTTTGATCTGTATCGTGACTTTACGGTATAGCGCGGCGAAATAACCCATGCGGACATTATTTACTTTGGACCATTCGACAATAGCCGTCAACTGGTTGATCACATCATCAATGGTGCTGGCGGGTGTTGCAATTGAAGCAGGGAAACTCGGATCAGACATCATTGTTCTCCTCTCGCAAAGCAATTCTGTACTGAAAATATTACCGGTTTGCGACCTTGCTGACAACATAACGGAATTTACCGGATTTTTCGGCAGGTATTTCTGCAACCTGATCAATGATGATATTTACGGTCTGACCCAATCTTGTTTTGAATGTTTGTTCAATTCGTTGTATTAATGAATGGTCAAGATTTGGCTTACTGACAATGTAAATATGAACATACTCTAATGTTTCCTGCACAACTTTAAAGTATTTTATTTCTGGTTGGTTCCTAAGAATACCTGTGAAATCAACTTCATGCATCATTACTCCATTAGCCGCAACTAAAAAATCATTACTACGTCCTTGAATTTCCTTAATTAAAGGTAGATTTCTACCACAAGAACATGGCCGATCTTCCAGAATACCAAAATCACCCGTACGATAACGTATAAAGGGGAAATCATGGGAAAAAAAATGAGTAATAACAATTTCTCCCGATTGCCCTGCTGGTAATACATTTCCATCAGAATCTATGATTTCGACGATCATATCCTCAGCAGTAATATGCATTCCACCCTCAGGGCAGGTATGTGCGATAAACCCCGCATCGCGTCCGCCATAACCATTTGCAACAGGACAGCCAAATACTGTACTTATCAGTTGAGATTGTTCGTTATAAAGCCGCTCTGCTGTGACAAGAACAACTTCTATACCTAAATCACTCATTTTTTGATTTTGTGACTGCGCATATCGCGCCAAAAAGAATATGGAAGAAGGATAACCAAATAACATTTTTGGGCGAATTCTTCTAATTTCAGCAAGATACTTAGAAAGAATTTCAGGAGACATTACTTTGGTTGGAAAAAGCCGTGTTCTAAAAATCCTGTCACGCAAATCCCTTAGGTGATTTTGCACGCCTAATTCGATTGGCGAGCCCCAAATTACAATTTCTGGATCGCCAATATCGACATTCCACCAGCGTGTTGCACGCCACTTTGCTGCAACATCATGACTTACACGATCATTCCCTAGGAAAAATATGAGAGGCTCGCCACTGGAACCACTTGTACATGCTCTTTCTAATTTTTTCTTGTGCTCGGTTTTTAAGAATTCGGTCTGTTCGCGAATAGTCTGCTTATCAAGTAACGGTAATTTTCCTAAATCTGATAAATCTCTAACTTCATGAACATTAAAATTTAATTGATCGAACAGCTTTCTATAATACGGTACCGATTGCTGTGCCTTAGATAAAAGATCTCTCAAACGCGATAACCGCAAATGATGTAAACGATCGATATCCCACCACTGCGTTATTTCCATTTCATTACGAATCTTGACTGTGTCGTGATTCTTCAAAAACTCATGTAATGGAAAAACAAGATTAGAAATTATCGTGGTATACAAGCTTTTTCGAATGTTAAAAATCGTTTTCATTCACATCTACCGTCCATCTGCTTTTTTTATAAAACTCGTCTATATACTGACAGTAATTGATTCTTAATAACAGGCCAGGCAAATTTTTGAACTAATTGCAAACCTTGTTTTTTCAAATTTTTAATTAATGTATGATCATTAAGTACTTGCACTATGGCTTCGGCCATCGTGGCAGGATCTTTTTTCGGCACCAGCAGCGCGGTTCTGCCATGCTCCACCAGATAAGGAATACCACCCGCATCGGTGCTGACTACGGGAATGCCGCTGGCCAGTGCTTCGAGGATCGAGATCGGCATATTATCCACCAGGCTGGCGTTGATCATCAGATCCGCACTCCGGTACAGCGCTGCTACTGCATCGTTATCGATACGCCCGGCAAATTGAACGGCATCCTGTACACCCAGTTCGCTGGCGAGATTTTCCAGCATGGATTTTTCAGGTCCGACACCCGCAACGGTCAGTCGCGCATTGGGAAAGCTTTTTTTTGCGATTGCAAAAGCGCGTATTGCGGTGGCATTGTCATAAATGGCTTCAAGGTTGCGAGTAACCACAATATGGGGACTATCACCGTAATCACGCCTGTCTTCGGATGAACCAGCAGTAAACCGACTTAAATCGATAATATTGGGTACGATGGTTGCCGTGTAGCCGCGTTGACCGAATACCACCTCGAGAAAACCGGATGGAACAATAATCGCATCGGTAATATCGAGACTCGGCTTCACCCAGAACCAGGATTTCTGAAAAAAAGTTTCCGCTCCGCCACCACGGTAATTCACGACCACCGGTATTTTCCTGAATCGCGCAATCCAGATAGCAGGTGCGGCAAACAAATGCCATGACCAGCCGGAATTCGCCATGATATGAACCAATTGCACTTTCCCTGCAGTACGCCAGAGACGATAAAAATAAGGCAGCAGCCTGACAACAGCACGCAGCCCTTTTATTTTTCCAACCCACGCAGGCCGGTATGCGGCATTTGTCGGCACACATTCGACATGCACGCCTTCCTGCCCCAAGAGATTCCCCAATTGCCGGGTCTGATTAGCCATGCCGCCGTAAGGCGGTGGCAACGGGCCGACGAGGCCAATACGCGTTATTTGCATGCTCTCCCCGACACACCGCAATCAATAAAACAATTCCACATAAACAGCTTTTAGTATTTTGGTATTTGAATGGCATTCCGCCGTTTCTGGCCTTTGATTATAAGGCTAAGGTATCCAGCTTCACACACCATAGCATAAATGCCTATAAAATTCATTTTCTACGCGCCAATGGCCTGAAGTACTGTTGATTATCATAATAATCCCCGCATGCATTGACTTCCGTCCACCCCGGATAGCCCAGAACCGGAATGGGCGACAAATCGGCATTGGAAGACAACCGGTGCAACAGAAAATCGGCCAGCCATCGATCAATAGCTTGCAACTGCTCAGTCAACGGCTTTTGCAGGAAAGCGTCTTCCACCTTGAAAAAAACGCCCTTCCCAGTCATGCCGACATAAGGTCTGAGCGCTTTTTCGTACAGGGCATGGCCGAACAGGATAAACCGCATGGAAGTCAGAACCGATGCTCTGCGCTGCCAGAACACGGCCTTCCACGCATGCTGCTGTAACAAGGTGATCAATTCAGACTGACTGCACAACACGATTACGCCGGATTCATCAAACAATGTCGCCGCGTCCCTTAACGGACCACGCGCTTCATTTTTACGCTGCGCCGCCTGATTCAGCGATTGAACGTGAATTTCATTCAGCGCCGCTTTGGCACGGGGAAATGTCAGCCATACCAGCGCATTAAAAAAATCATGCCAGTTTTCCGTGCGTGTCGGTACTGCTCCGGTCAAATGAATGCTGCGTTCATACGGCAGGACAGCAGTATTATTATTTGCGGGATCGATGTTTTTACACACTTGAGGCACAAACCGGAGCGGCATTCCCGAAAATGTCGCGATATCAAAGGGAATCTGCTGTCTGAGCCTATTCAGATCCTGAGATGTCGGCCAGGTGTTAAACGCCGAAATAAACGCCGACAGCGGTAGAAAAGGCTCAAAAATCGACGATCGTGTAAAAAAATGGGCGTCCCATTCCGCCTTCTTCACTGCGCATCAAGCTCTTTTATCGTCTTAAGCTGCATTGCAAGCACTATACCAATGAGCGTGATCACCGCAGCAATCGTGCCAACCGTATCGAAATTCACGATTTTCCCCTGCACAGTCATCACCATCAGATACCCCGCCATAAGCGACCCCAGTCCTGCCGAGAGTTGCTGTATCGACATATGGAACGTCAAAAAGCTGCCACGCAGATGCGGCCTCACACTGGCCGTAATCAACGCCATTAAAGGAATAACCCGCCCGGTAACCAGTATCATGAACAGCGTTGTTGCCGTCAGCGCCAGATAAATCGATGCATCCGAAATATGTGTAACCCACAGGACAGGTACAATCGACAGCACCGCAAGAATGCAGAACATCCGCCTTTGGCCATAACTGTCGGTAAACCGGCCAATCAGGTTTGCGGTAAAAAAACTGAATAATCCGCCAAAAAAATAAAGATAGGGCAATTCAGTCTCCAGCATACCAACATTGGTCACCATGTAAACGCTGATGAATGGAATGACCAGGTAGCCTGAAAACATCAGCATCGCGATCAATAGAAAAGCAAATACATGATTACGATTCAGAAAAATGCTGTTGAAATGAAACTTTAAATGGCGTACACCTTGATGATGCACAATGGGTGGATGCGGTTTTACCTTTGGCAATATCCGATAGGCGCGCAGCGCGATCAGAAATCCCAGGATCGTCAACACAATAAACGGCAAGCGCCAACTGACCGTATTCACCAGCAGCAATCCGATCGGCATACCGGCAACTGCGGCAAACGGAAACGCCGACATTACTGTGCCCATTGCTTTACCACGCCGGGATTCCGGAATGAGATCGGCAACGATGGAAAAAACGGTTGCGCTTAACAACCCGCCGAACATACCCGCGACAGCCCGGCTGCATAGCAGCGTCAGGTAATCGACAGAAAGTGCGCACAACAGCGTTGCAATCGAAAAACCCACGCAAAAACAAACGAGCACGTGCTTGCGATCAAAGCGGTCAACAATAAACGCCGCCAGAAAACTGCACATTGCAGCGCTGAACGTGTACACCGTCACCAGAAATCCGAATTGTTGCGGTGTAATGTCATAGCGCCGGAAAAACTCAGGGCCCAGCGGCATAATCATCATGAAATCCACAATATGCAGAAACTGGACGGCGGCCAATATTAACAGTACCGGCCACTCGTGAATGGTTTCCGTATCGGGCAGGACACCGCAATCGATGATTTCTGAACCGACGCCGGGCTCCAGTTCATGGTCGGGATCGACGGAAAGCGTTTTACCGGATTGATGCATTGACGGCGACCTTGGCAATATTAAAATTAGTGGGCCAGAAAAAATCTAATGAAGAAACGATGCGGATTAGTCCAGATTCCAGACCACAGATCAGGAAATCAATACGCCGACTGTTGCGTTCTAAAATCAGCCGTACAGGAAATTATCGCATACTGAACAAAACGACAACCTGCACCAGAAGAAATGCCACGCCAAATATCAGCCAGGTCTTGCCCGCTTTCCGGGCTGCCGGATCGATTTTCCTGAGATAAGTGAATCCCATGATAATACCGATAATCGGAAAAAATAAAGAAGCCGCAATAATAACCAGATTCAATACGCCGGAGACAACCGATTTTCCATCCGCCGGTGCATCGAACTGCTTATCGAAATTGGTTATGCTCGGGTAACGTGGATGTGGCGCAGCGGCCAGTTCCAAAGGCTCTCCGCATTTTATACAATGTTCCGCCTGTTCAATATTTTCCGTTTCACACTTCGGGCACAGCATATGCAAATCCTCAAAAGCAATCGTTTAATTATTGATTTTCTTATTTCTTATCAATGGCGTCGAATGATTCTCAATCAACCGATATTTTAATACTTTAACCCATTATCCTGGTCTCTTAAAGATAAAATGCCGTTTTTTCACGCCTGATCGTTGTTTCCATACCTGCTGCGTTACGGCACTATCGTGAACGATACCGAACTTTGATAAGTTTGATCGTAGTGCCGATCCTGGTTGGCATCGACGGCAAACGTAACAGTATAATCGCCGACCGGCAGATCGAATGCCGGACTCTCAAAAATAGTCGTTACCGGTAAATCGATCAGCGCCCCGCCGTGCACGCGCACCGGCGTATCCGAACGTACAAATCGCCATTGATCGTCAAGCCAGTAATCGCCAAGCGGGGTTACCGCTTTTACCCAGTAATCCGCCTGCCTGCCCGCACGTTGTCCCGGCGTCAGCGCAACGTTCAGCGTCAGCGATGCCGCTGAGCGCAATTCAATCCCGCTGTCCGATTGATTATTCATCCAGATTGAAACTGTTGGCTGATCGGCAACGAAAGGCGTCAATTCCGGATTAAAAAACCAGTCAAAATCGGAATTAAACAGTATGCGCCCAAACTGAACAACGATATGGTTCTCACGACGCGAGAGGAAAAAACCGGTAACCCGGCATGCGGAAAAATCAACCGTGTCGTCGAAATCCACAACAATGTCGGCATTCTCGGTAAAACCGGCGTATTGCAGAACCAGCGTGTAATCATCGGAAGTACCCTGCAAGCCATCCAGGCCGCTCATCGCGATACGCAGCATGGCGATATCGTCCGCAACCAGTGTGCGCCGTGCTTCACCGGAAAAAATGCCCTGCTGCATAACTGCCTCGCTCTCAGGCAACCCCAGCAAAAGTGAAAGTTTGCGATCGGCATTCGCGGCAAAAAGATGGCCCGGTGGCAGATCTGCAAGATCCTGGCTATAAGTCGTTCTGTCGATAATCTCCGGCAACACGAAGGGATTGTTATTCTCTTTGCTGAACCAGTGCAGATTAACGTCATCGCCGCGCCGGTCATCGCTGGAGCCGATGACGCCATCGGCGCCACGGTGCAAATCATACCGTTTGTTGTTACCGCGCGTGGTACGGGTAAAATTCTTGTCATCGCCATCAAGCCCCGATTCACTCGCCAGATTGGGATGTCCGATCCCGATGCAATGCCCCAGTTCGTGCAGCACTACCGATTCGAAATCAAACATATGCTGCGGCACCAATGCTTCATCAAACCGGACATTGCCGATAGTCGGCACCTGTTGATTCCACGTATTAATCGCGTTCTGAACAGGTACCTCCATATCCACCGCAAATGGCGACAAGGGTGAAATACCGACGGTAACCACCAGTTCTCCGCCCCGCCCGCTATAACCCGGCGGATGCGTGATGGCATCGATACCCATGGATTCGTCCACAAACTCAAATACCCCGGCATTGGCCGCCAAACTCCAGAATGCCAGACCGAGCAGAAATCCAGGATAACTATTTTTCATCGCCATGCTGTACTGTTCAAACCGCAGATCAATGCATTAAAAAATATCTTACGGCTCAATGGCAGTATACATTTACCGTTTCAGGATTCGATTCTGAACGGGCGGCTATTCCGGGCCGTAATCCCTATTCAAACAATGCGTATAACTTGCCGAAAATCGCATCGATAATGGGTTGGAACACGCCAAGAAAACCTTCAAGCTGCATCGTACCGACGAGCAGAATCAACAATCCTCCGGCGACAAGGCCATAACGGATGCCTGTTGTGAAATTTGCCGATGCCGGTGCGCGGGTATAGGTATCGTTGGAAAGAGACAGGAATATTCTGAGAAGACCTAGCACAATGCCGGCACCCAGACACCCCAGAAACAAATGCAATGAACAAAACAGACGCTCGCCCAGACTGTCGTCAGCAAACGCGATGCTGGAAAAACGCAGGCAAATGATAATAACAAGCAAAATAATCAGGGAATTCCAGATTCCCCCGAATTTCGCCCTGAATTCACTTTCCATATTCATAAAAATTGCCCCCTTACATATCTAATATTGTTAGCAAAAACAGCCGTGCTGTTTGGTTATACTGGAATTCAAATAGTAACATGTTACGCTATTCGCGTAATTGAATTAGAATTACCGGTCGTTAATAAACACTTTTTCCGGCACTTTTTTTAGTGCGTTATTCACACACTGTACACACCACACCTATCAGGTTATTCCATGTCACCGCTCTTAAACGCTATTTCCAGTGCAATACGCGATCTGCTCAAATTTAAAATGATCTGGATCATGATCTGGCCTATCCTGGCGGCCAGTCTGTTCTGGCTGTTAATCGGCTGGATATTCTGGGACAGTCTTTCTGAATTGATGCACTTGGGTTTTGCCAGATTCGGCTTCCGGGAATGGGTGGAGGGTCAGGCGCCGGGCTGGCTGATCTACGGTGTCCAATGGTTTCTGAACATCCTGATTTTCATACCGCTGGTGATTGTCACCACGCTGATGATCACTGCAATATTTTTGATGCCCGCCTTGATCAACGCTGTCGCAAAACGGCACTACCCCGGCCTTAAACGTGAAAGTGGCGGCACAATCCTGGGCGGTATCATGAATGCACTCTATGCACTGCTCATCTACATGGTCATCTGGATTGTCACCCTGCCATTATGGGCACTGGGCATCGGCATTGTCGTGCCCTTGATCGCCGCCGCCTATTTGAACCAGCAGCTATTCCGCTACGACGCGTTATCCGAGCACGCCAGTTCCGGCGAAATCAAGCAGTTACTGGCAAAGAACAGATTTTCACTATGGAATCTGGGATTACTGACCGGTTTCCTGCAATATATTCCAATCATTAATTTTTTCGCACCGCTACTCACCGCGCTGGCTTTCATTCACTACGAACTGGCGCACCTCGAAAAGAAACGCGCACAAACACAGGCAACGCATGCAATTACGGATAGCGGCGCCTAAACCTGCTACTCGAACAGCTCATCCGCGCGCAGGATTTTTAATGCTTCGCGGGCGCAGACTTCATCAAACTTGATACCGGGCGCTCCGCCGACACCGATACCACCGACAATCTCACCATTCAATTGAATCGGAAATCCGCCGCCCAATAAAAGAATACTGTCGTTCATGTGCGCCAGACTGTGCAGATCGGGACTCTTGACCAGCAGTTCGGCATAGCGTTGTGTCGGCCCGCGCAAACTGTTTGCCGTATATGCCTTACGGCGGCTGCTATCGAGTGTATGCGGCCCGGCGCCGTCGGCGCGTAACTGCGCCACGATCAATCCGGCACTGTCAACAATGGCGGCGCTGACTTTAAAACCATCCTGCTCGCATTGTCGGACAGCTGCCGCCGCTGCTTTTGCCGCCAGCGCCATAGTCAGTCTTTTTGGGCTGTCCTGTTCCTTGGCAAAAATGACGCCGGTAGACAGACTGAAAATCAATATTACGAAAAATAAAACGGTATAACGTATTTTTGTCGTGTTCATCATGTCGCTTCCTTCATAAAATTTATCCGGGTGATTGTACCTTATGGACAAATACGCCTCGGCATAACAGTCCATCAACAATAAGACTACCACACAAACAGAAACCGTCAGAAGAACCCGGAACAGCACGAGAAGTACCCGCAAAAAAAGCATATAATGATACACTTTCATGAGCATAGGCCATACATGCTGTTTTCATGCTGCTTTTACCGCCTTACAACCGGACTGATCCCTGAATTCACTGCAACATTCGGAATGATACGTCCAATTTTTCTTCCCGATCAAAACACAGCATGCAGCGCTTGCTTTATACCGTATACCGCACACGCCGGGAAGATTTTTAGAAACCGCTCGCTTCCATCTATCCCGGAACTACAGCTATGACACCTCAAACCGATGAACCCTACGCAGCCATCGATTTAGGCTCCAACAGTTTTCATATGATCGTCGCCCAGTATGCCGACGGTCGCCTGCAAGTCATTGACCGGATCAAAGAAATGGTCCGGCTTGCTTCCGGGCTCAATGAACGGCTCGAATTATCCGAAGCATCCATGCAACTGGCGTTGGCATGCCTGCAGCGCTTCGGGCAACGTATCCAGGAAATTCCACAGGCCAATGTCCGCGCCGTCGGCACCAATACATTGCGTCAGGCACGCAATGGCGATCTTTTTATGTCGAGAGCCGAAACCGCACTGGGTCACCCGATCGAAATTATTGCCGGACAGGAAGAAGCACGCTTAATCTACCAGGGCGTGGCGCATACCAATTATGATGAAGTCAACAAACGGCTCGTGATCGATATCGGCGGCGGCAGCACTGAATTGATCATCGGGCGTGACTATGACATTTTCAGCATGGACAGCCTGTACATGGGCTGCGTCAATATGAGTCAGCGTTTTTTCAACGATGGCAAAATCAAAGCCAAAAGAATCAGCAAATCCGTGCTGTACGCCAGACAGGAGCTGGAATCCATCGAGGCCGTCTACAAAAAAACCGGGTGGGATCTTGCGCTGGGCACATCAGGAACCATCACCGCCATCCGTGACGTCGTTCAGGCGCAAGGCTGGTGCGAAAACGGCATTACCGCCGGCGCACTGTCGCAACTGGTGGATACACTGATTACCATAGGCGACAGCAAAGCCATTGCATTCGAAGGCTTATCGGAACACCGGAAGCCGGTGTTTGCCAGCGGCGTTGCCATACTGCTCGGTATTTTCGATGCGCTGAATCTGGACAGAATCGGCGTATCCAACGGCGCGCTGCGTGAAGGTCTGTTGTTTGATCTGATCGGGCGAACGCACAATGAAGATATTCGCGACAAAACGATTACCGATGTCTGCCAGCGGTATAGTATCGACATGGAACAAGCTTATCGCGTCAAGGCAACTGCGGAAAGTTTTTTTCACCAGTCCTGTTCGGAATGGCAACTCAATGAAAAAGACGATTTGAAATCACTGCAATGGGGCGCTTTAATTCATGAAATAGGCTTATCCATCGCGCATGCCCAGTATCACCATCATGGCGATTACCTGGTCACTTATTCCGATCTGGCCGGTTTTTCCCGTCAGGAGCAAAACAAACTCGCAAAACTGATCCGCTGTCACCGCAGAAAATTTCTACTGGACGAATTCGGCGCAATCCCTGCAACCGCGCGATTAACCATCGTCCGGCTCAGTATCTTACTCAGACTTGCTGTCGTGCTGCATAGAAGCCGTTCCAACACCACATTGCCTGCGGTCGGCATTCAAACACAAACGAATAAAATCCGCCTGCATTTCCCGCCAGACTGGCTTGCCAGCCATCCACTCACCCTAGCCGATCTGCAAACCGAACAGGATTATCTGCAGGCCGCCGGTTTCAAACTGACATTTCAGTGAGGTAAATCGCAGTAATGATCCAGAATATGTAATTGCGCCGTGCGCGGTTTCTGCCCTGTCGCGGCTTTGACATGCCGGTATGAACCGTCGCTTTGCAGCACCCAGGCCTGCGTGTTGTCCGCAAGATAACTCAACAGGCCGTAAGCGATCACCGAATCGCTGGTACGTTTCTCCTCAATCGGAAAACAGACTTCCACGCGATAATGCAGATTACGCGTCATCCAGTCAGCGCTGGAACAAAAAACAAGCCCCTCCCCGCCACGATGGAAATAGTACACACGCGTATGCTCCAGAAAACGGCCGACAATCGAGCGTACTTGGATATTTTCGGAAACACCCTTGACGCCGGGGCGCAAACAGCAGATGCCGCGAATAATCAGATCGATTTTTACACCGGCCTGTGAAGCCCGGTAAAGCGCCATAATAATTTCCGGATCAACCAGCGCATTCATTTTGGCGATAATCCATGCCTTCTTCCCTTCATTGGCCGATTTGATTTCGTTATCGATATACGTCAGTATGCCTTTATGCAGTGTAAAAGGCGATTGCAGCAGTTTTCTCAATTTACCGGCGCGCCCCAGCCCGGTGAGCTGAAGGAAAAGCTTGTTGACATCTTCACCAATGGCCTTGTCACAGGTCAGTAAACCATAATCCGTATATAAGCGCGCAGTCCTCGCATGATAATTACCCGTGCCCAGATGAACATAACGGCGCAAGGTACGGCTTTCCCGCCGGACAATCAGAATCATTTTGGCATGCGTCTTATAGCCCACCACGCCATAAACCACATGCGCCCCGACTTTCTGCAGCTCATTCGCCAGCTCAATATTGGCTTCCTCATCGAAGCGCGCACGCAGCTCGATCACCACGGTCACTTCCTTGCCGGCACGGGCAGCAACCTTTAATGCCTCAACCACCGCCGAGTCGGCGCCGGTACGATAAAGCGTCTGTTTGATCGACAAAACATTCGGATCATTCGCAGCCTGCCGCAAAAAATCAATCACCGGCGCAAACGACTGGAAAGGATGATGCAGCAAAATATCGCCATTGTGCAGCGCTTCAAAAATATTGGTATTTTTGAGTAAACGGTTAGGAATATTGGGCGTAAAACCGGCGAATTTCAGCTCTGGACGATCGACCAGATCGCAGATGGCCAGTAACCGCCCAAGATTCACCGGCCCGGAAACACGGTACAAATCGGCTTTCTGCAGCTCAAATTTCTGCAACAGAAAATCGCTTAAATGATCAGGACAATTATCGGCGACTTCCAGCCGCACCGCGTTACTGAATTTACGTGAAGGCAGTTCCCCTTCAAGCGCGCGTAACAGATCGTCGACTTCCTCGTCATCGATCAGCAGGTCACTGTCGCGCGTCACTTTGAACTGATAGCACCCCAGCACGGTCATGCCTGGAAAAAGATCATTCACATGGGCATGAATAATGGAAGACAACAATACAAAGTCATGATTGCCGTTGCTGTGATTCATCGGTATCTGAACCACACGGGGCAGTGAGCGCGGCGCCTGTACGATCGCCAGCCCAGAATCCCGCCCGAAAGCATCCTTGCCTTCCAGTGAAATGATAAAATACAGATTTTTATTCAGCACACGCGGAAACGGATGCGCCGGATCGAGTCCGATCGGACTCAGAATCGGCAGGACTTCGGCATTGAAATAACGCCGCACCCAGCGGCTGATCAGCGGTTTCCACTGCGTGCGCCGCAGCAATCGGATTTTATCCCTGGCCAGCGCCGGAATCATCACCTCGTTACACACATCGTACTGTTCCTTGACCAGCAGATGCGCCGCTTCGCTGATCTTGGTCAACACTTCCGAAGGCATCAGGTTATCCGCGCCGGTCTGTACCGAGCCATATTTAATCTGTTGTTTCAGCCCTGCTACACGGATTTCGAAGAACTCATCCAGATTGGTGCTGGCAATACAGAGAAACTTCAGCCGTTCCAATAATGGCAGCGTCTCATCTCTCGCCTGTTCAATAACACGCCGGTTGAATTCGAGCAGACTGAGCTCGCGATTGATATAGAGCGTTGGGTTTTTGAGGTCGACTAAATCCATCATTGGTTTAATTAAAAGTTACCGGTGACCACGTTTTGCATGTCACGCGCATTGGTCGGGTCAATTCGGCTGAGGCTGAGATATAGAATGTCAGCAGATTGCGCATCGCTATCATATTTGAGCAAACATGAATAATCAAATGTAACAATTCATATCGATGCAAATTATTTTTAGATACGCAGCGCTCTCCATTTTTACCGATCGAATCAGTCCGCAGCCCGGCAGGCGCAGTATCGGCTTTAATGCGTGCCGCCTTGTTGATCGCCCAGCACCTTAATCCGGTCATCGAGCCATTGTCCGACATGCCGCAGTATTTCGCTTCTGCGCGGCTCGGTCAGAAACAAATGCTGGTGATAGCGTGAATCAGTCAGTTTGAGAAACCGGCTGTCCTGATGATTGTTCAGCGTCGCATGGATAAAATCTTCACTGCCCCAGGCAGGTGTAATCGGATCGTACGCCGAATAAATCAGATAATACGGTGTATCCAATGCATGCATAGCGCGGCGGAAACGCACAATTTCCGCTTCAATACCCTTTGCGTAGCGCGGCACGGTACGGCAAATAATCCAGCCGTCGTCACGAATCTTTTGTTTCTCTTCCGCGCTGTCGGTCAGATAATCCATGACCCAGGCTGGCGTTACCGGCGTAAACACGTACCGCAATCCCGGCCAGGATAGGATTTCGAATAATCCGTCCAGTACCGGAGCGATCAAAAACGCCAGCATCTGATTGAATGCCCGGAGCGGCAGCGGCTCACCATGCGGATTCATAAAATGCGTTTCAACATGGAATGATAACTGGATTATCGGGTTCGCCAGCCAGCCCCGCCAGCCTGGCAGCTCACTGACGGCAAAACCCGGCCCGAGAAAAACAACACCCTGCACACGCCCGGTTATATCGTTCCGGTTTTGCAGCAGAAAGGTGGCCGTGATCAGCGCGCCCAGACTATGCGACACGATAAAAACAGGACGCCCGGTTTCACCTTGCGCATCGCAAAGCGCGATCGTCTTCTGCAATGCCAGATCGAGACTGATCCGCGCAGCATCCAGATTGCCGGGCGCGGCTTGCGCCAGATAGGCTTCACTGACATCTACGGCAGAAACACCCGATCTTAATGCCTGATCAGCCTGCCGCAAAACCGGATTAGACAAACCGTGCGCCGCATAATCAAACCCGGCAACGATAAAATTCTGCCGCATCCAATAATGCGCGACATCATCGTAGCGCCCGATATGTTCGTTCATGCCGTGTACCAGCAGTAAACAGGCTTTTGGTGTCGCGCTCGCTTCCGGATAGAGCACGCGTAATAACAGATGCGAATTACCATCGGATTGCGGAATGCTGTTTTCCTCACCCCAGGCTGGATAAAGCGCGCTGACGTATTGCCGGTGTACGCAACCCGACAACAGCAATAAAAACAGAGCGGCCGTGACCACTACACAAAATGATTTCACAGCATTACCGGATTATTCATTTTTATCCCCTCCCCCACGCACCGCATTCCGGGCATAAAACAATTCGATTCTCCCGCCAAAGCGATAGAATATCATCCTCATGAAAAACACACCGCGCTCTGCGCGCAGACTTAATCGATAGCATCCGGCTTACAGACATGACCAAAGAATATTGGCTTAACCGCTGGGAACGCAGCGAAATCGGATTTCACCAGGACCAGTTCAATCCGTATCTCATGGAATACTGGTCACAGCTGCAAGTCTCGGATAACAATACCGTATTTGTTCCGCTATGCGGAAAATCCCGGGATATGATCTGGCTGCAAAACCGTGGTCATTCCGTTCTCGGCGTTGAATTCAGCAGATTAGCTGTTACGGCTTTTTTCCAGGAAAATGAAGTTACACCGTCTCACCAGGCAGGCCAGCGATTTATTTGATCGTTATGCTGCCGACGCAATAGAAATTCTGCTGGGTGATTTTTTTGATCTGAATAAAACCGATCTGGAGAATGTCGGCGCCGTTTACGATCGCGCATCACTGGTCGCACTCCCGCCGGATACACGCAAACGGTATGCCGCGCATATGATGCATATTCTTCCGCCTGCAACACCGGTACTGCTGATCGGTTTCGATTATCCGCAGTCTGAAATGCAGGGCCCACCCTATGCCGTTTCCGTGGAGGAAATCAGCATGCTGTACCGAGATCGTGCCGAAATCAACCGAGTCGAACGAATCGATATACTGGATGAAAATCCACGCTTCAAACAACTGGGTTTAAGCCGGTTGCAGGAAAATATTATCCTGTTCACCACAAAACCCTGAATTCCACCCGAAAAACAACGATATTCCAAGAATAAGAAACTGAATTTCTGCCGCGACACGGCGGGTCTGGTTTTATTCTGATATCGTCTTGATATAGTCTCTTAGCACGGTCAAACCGTCTTATCAGGCGTATCTCATTCTCAAGCCGTCGATCAAACTACTGACGATCCAGTTTGTAGCGTAAAAAAGCAGTGATATTTGCTTGTTATTTGCCTGATCATCGGAAATCGACATCTTTCATAATGCAGGACATCAAGTTCAGGAGCACAGCATTATGTCAGCAAAAGCAGAAACAGAAAAACCCAGCGGCGGCAGCAAAAAAGGGCTTATTGTGATCATTCTGGCCGTCGTCTTAGCCCTCGGCATAGGTGCGGGCGGCGCATGGTTTCTTCTGCAGGGCCAGGAAGATGAATACGAACCGGCGCGACCTAAAAAAATACCGACTGCATTCAAAGAGCTCGATATCTTTACCATCAATTTGCAGCCGGAGGAACGGAATCAGTATCTGCAAGTCGGCCTAACCATAAAAATCCGCGATACGGATGTCTCACTCGAGATCGACAAGCAAATGCCGGAAATCCGCAACCGGATTTTACTGTTGCTGACCAGCAAAACAGCCGCCGATATTTCATCGCTGGCCGGAAAACAGCAACTCAGCGCCGAGATCCTTGATGAAGTCCAGAAAACGATGGATTCCGGAATGCTCCGCGAAGAAGTTCTGGATGTTTTATTTACTTCATTTGTCGTTCAATAACACAACATGGCTGAAGATTTTCTCTCACAAGATGAAGTTGATGCGCTGCTGAGAAGTGCAACAGGCGAACAGGATGAAGAGAAACAGGTAGAAGATACTTCCGGGATCAGAACCTATGATCTTGCAACGCAAGAGCGGATTGTACGCGGACGGATGCCTACGCTTGAAATCATCAATGAACGTTTCGCACGTTTATTCCGTATCGGACTGTTCAATTTCCTTCGCCGGACCGTCGACATCGCGGTAGGTACAGTCAGAGTGATCAAGTTCAGCGAATTTGTGCGCAACCTGGTCGTGCCCACCAATCTCAACATGGTTCATATCAAACCATTGCGCGGCACTGCACTCATGGTCTTCGAACCCGATCTGGTTTTCCTGATTATTGACAATCTTTTTGGCGGTGACGGCCGTTACCATTCGCGTGTTGAAGGACGGGATTTTACTGAAACCGAGCAACGCATTATCAGACGCCTGCTCAATGTGGTATTCGAGGAATATGAAAAATCATGGAAACCTATTTATCCGGTCAGTTTTGAGTTTGTCCGCTCCGAGATGAATCCTCAATTCGCATCCATAGCGACGCCGAATGAAGTTGTTGTTTGTGTCTCTTTTGACCTGGATCTGGGCGGTCATGGCGGCGAGTTTCATATATGCATACCCTATTCAATGGTGGAACCCATACGGGATCTTCTCTACAGCGCATTACAAGGTGAACAGATGGAAGTCGACAAACGCTGGGTAAAATCACTCTCAAAGCAAATTCAGGGCGCCGAAGTCGAACTGGTCGCAAACCTGGGGCAGACACAGGTCACATTCGAACAAATTCTGAGTATGCAGGTTGGCGATGTCATACCGATCAACATTCCGGAAACCATATGCGCACAAGTTGACAGCGTGCCCGTTATGGAATGCCGCTACGGCATCAACAATGGGCAATACGCCCTTAAAGTCAATGCAATGCTTACCCAAACAGAAATAAAATAACGGCCGGAGAACATTATGTCAGATACACCCACAACCGAAGAACTGAACGCAGAAGACGACTGGGCAGCAGCGCTGGCTGAACAGGAAACAACCACGCAACACGCCAGCGATGCGGCGCATGAAACGCTGTCAGAAACCGGCGCTGATGCGGACACATCCGTTATCTCCGGCAAGGACGATGAAGAACATGCTCAGGACGACAGCATCATCGGCGCGAAAAAAGCACAGGCCACTGTTTTCAAGGAATTCTCCACTGACAGCGTTATCAAGAATACGATTAACGATATCGACTTAATTCTCGATATCCCGGTGCAATTAACCGTTGAACTGGGTCGCACCAAAATAGCCATCAAGAATCTGCTCCAGCTCGCGCAGGGTTCTGTTGTCGAACTCGACGGCCTGGCTGGCGAACCGATGAATGTACTGGTCAACGGATGTCTAATCGCACAAGGTGAAGTCGTTGTCGTCAATGACAAGTTTGGCATCCGCCTGACGGATATCATTACCCCCAGCGAGCGGATCCGCAAACTCAACCGATAGGCTATTGATACCATGCCAAAACAATTTTCAGTCTTTTTTTCATTCGTGGCGCTATTCATCTTCTGCACCCAGGTATTGGCTGAAACAACCCAGAAAGTACCCGTTGTACCAGAGTCGCTCATTGTCGCCGACAGTATGGCAAAAATGATCACCGGCCTTTTGCTGGTATTGGGCATCATTATCGTCGGCACATGGATGCTTAAGCGTTTTTCCATCATTCCGACGATATCCTCCAGTCATCTTAAAATTGTCGCCGCTACCGGCGTCGGCCAGCGCGAACGCGTTGTCATCGTTGAAGTCGGCGAAACATGGCTGGTGCTTGGCGTTGCTCCGGGTCAAGTCACCCGGCTGCATACCATGGAAAAATCCTTACTCGAAACCGCAGGTAAGGCGCCAAAGCGTAACGCATCGGAATTCTCGAATGAGCTGGATAGCCGTATCGGGAAGGAGGATAAAAATTGACTCAGGATCACCAGGCTTCTCAACAACACCCGGCTACCGATTGCTTCGATTCACATCTGCACAGGATGCTCTGACATATGCGCCGCTATTGTAAATTTGCCCTTATCTGCCTAGGTCTGTGTTGTGCTGCCTTCAGCTTGTCTGCGGCGGCACAGCAGTCAGGCTTTCCGGCATTTACCAGTGCGCCGGGACCGAACGGCACCACTACGTACACGCTCGGCCTGCAAACCTTTATTCTGCTGACATCGCTCACCTTTATACCGGCATTGGTGCTCATGATGACCAGCTTCACGCGCATTATCATTGTATTATCGCTGCTGCGCATGGCGCTGGGCACGCAATCCTCACCACCGAATCAGGTCTTGATCGGGCTTGCGCTCTTCCTGTCATTTTTTATCATGTCACCGGTGATTGACCGCATTTACAATGATGCCTATCTGCCTTTTTCCGAAGACAAAATCGACATCATGCAGGCGGCTGAAATCGCCAGCGGCCCGCTGCGCACCTTCATGCTGCATCAAACCCGGGAAAGTGATTTAGCGTTGTTTATTCAAATCGCAGATCATGACGAAATCGAAGGCCCTGAACTTGTACCGCTCAAAATACTGGTGCCGGCCTATATCACCAGTGAATTAAAAACAGCCTTCCAGATCGGCTTTATCATTTTCATCCCGTTCCTGATTATCGATATGGTCGTTGCAAGCATACTGATGTCGATGGGTATGATGATGCTCTCGCCCATGATTATTTCATTGCCCTTCAAGCTCATGTTGTTTGTACTGGTAGACGGCTGGCATTTACTGATCGGCTCGCTGACGCAAAGCTTTTATGTTTGATACCAAGGAGAAAATGTCATGACACCGGAAAACGCAATGACGATTGCCGGGCATGCGCTGGAAGTGACGTTCATGGTTGCAGCCCCCATGCTGCTGGCTGCTTTGATCACCGGTCTGATTGTCAGTATATTCCAGGCGGCAACACAGATTAATGAAATGACGCTGTCTTTTATTCCGAAATTATTTGTCATGTTTCTGATCCTGCTACTGGCCGGCCCCTGGATGATCAGCATCATGACCGATTATATGCATCAATTATTTACCGGCATCCCCTGGCTTGCAGTCAGTTGACCGCCTGCCGTTCTTTTCCCGCTTAAATAAATCGCCCGCAAACAGCGATTTTCCGTAAAACGATGATTGATATCACCGATGCCGAACTCAATACCGCCATGGCTGCATTCTTATGGCCGCTATTTCGGATTCTGGCGCTGGTTGCCAGTGCGCCGATACTGGGCAACCCCAGTATCCCCGTCAAAGTAAAAATAGGCATTGCCGTACTGTTAACAATGATCATCGCGCCGACAATACAGCAGCCATTGCCGCAGGTAGACCCCTACTCCGGCATCGGACTCATGATTCTGCTCCAGCAGATTCTCATTGGCGCGGCATTGGGCATGGTCATGCGTATTGTTTTTGTCGCGGTGGAAATGGCGGGTGAAATTATCGGTTTGCAGATGGGGCTTGCTTTTGCCATATTTTTCGATCCGCAACATTCAGGACAACTGGCCTTGATCAGCCGCTTTCTGGGCATCATTGCCAGCTTGGCTTTTCTAGCCATTGACGGGCACCTCATCATGATCGCACTGATCGCGCAAAGCTTTAACACACTGCCGATAGGGCCGGATGGTTTCAATATACCGACATTTAATGCCCTGGTGCTTTGGGGCGGGGAAATTTTTAAATCCGGCCTGCTATTGTCATTGCCTGTTCTGGCCGCATTACTGATTGTCAACCTTGCACTCGGTGTTTTGACTCGCGCCGCGCCGCAATTGAATATTTTTGCAGTCGGATTTCCCATAACCTTATCGGTCGGTTTTCTAATCCTTGCATTAAGCATCACTTTTTATACGCCTGTTCTGGAAAAACTGGTCATGGAAGGATTCGCAATCATGGCTGATATGGTAAATTTAACTGAAATCAAAATGCCCTGAGATTAATTTTCAGCGATGCCAGGTTTAGCCAGATTCAACTTGCAACGGCTTCAATACTCGCTCTCAAGGCCAACAGGCGGTTCCATGCATGGATGCGCGATACCCTGGGGATTTTTAAACATCGAAATAAGCTGAATAATCCCGTTTATTTGTATGGAAATAATCCACCATACTACTGATAGAATGACTTATAAATAATAAGTTAGCCTAACCCGGATAATCCTGACAGTTATATTTATCAGACCTAAAATGACATTCAAGTCTCGTTTAATTAAATCGTTACGCAAAATATCGCCCGCGCAGGATGCATCGGACGGCAGGGATACCGATGAATCCAGCGATAACCTGTATTTTTTTGATACGCCCGCACAGTCACACCCGGCCGCACAAGTTAATCAGCCGCCGGTAACTGTTGAAGATATTGAACAGAGAATAAAAGTCATGCATCAAGAACGCCTGACCGCAGAAAACTGGGCTATCCAGGAAGCGCAAAAAAGACTGGAAACTGAAACCAAAGCAAAAGTGGCTACCGAAGCGCGGGCACGAGCAGAAGCCAATGCGCGTATCATCGCCGAAGAAAAATTAAAAGCCGAAACGCTGGCAACTGAAGAAGCCAGAGCACATGCACATGCCGATACGCTGGCCGTGAATGAAGCCAACGCGAACCAGCAGAAAGAAATACAGGCCAGACAACTCGCCGAAGAAAAAGTCAACAGCGAAAAAGAACTGGCGATCATTCTGCACACCAAGCTTAAAACCGAAACAGCACTGGTTGAAGCGGAACACGAGCGCGTCAAACAGGAAGCCGTAGCGCTCGACAAAGTCAACGCACAACTGCTGGCGGAAAAAGAAACGGCGGAAATCGCCCGGCAGAGCGCCAGTACAGCTGAAACAGCCCGGCAAATCGCGCTCGCGACACTCGAAGCTGAAACAACAGCACATGCACTGGCCAAAGAAAAAATTCGGGAACATGAAAAATTGCTGGCGTTGCAGACCGCAAATCAGGCAGCCGAACACAAAGAAATCGAAGAAATCAAGATACGCCAACATCTGGAAATCGAAATACGGGAACAGGCAATCCAGCGGCTGGAAGCGGAAACCAATGCCCGGCTGATCGCCGAAGCCCGGCTGCAATCAGAAACCGTTGCAACGCAAGCCGCGCTGGAACACGCCGCACGTGAAACTCAAGCAAAAGCCGCGGCAGAAAACCGTATCAAAGCGGAAACAGCGGCTGCTGAAGCGACTAAAGCACGCGAACAAGCGGAAATACTCACGGCAGACTATGCCAAAGCCAATGCGCAGAAAGCACTGCAAGCCCAGCAACTGGCCGAAGAGCGACTCAGGGCCGAACAGGAAATCACAGCACTGCTCGATGCCCGCCTCAAGGCCGAATCGGCGCTAACGGAAGAAATACTGGAACGCGAAAAACAGGAAGCCATCGCGCTGGAAAAAATCGGTGCGCAGTTACAGGCCGAAAAAGAAGCTGCGGAAACAGCTCGAATAGATAGTGAATCCCGATTACAGCACGAAATCGATCTCCGCATCCAGGCTGAGCGCGAAGCCCAGGCTGCTGCTGAAGAAAGATTATCGATCGAACAGCAAGCCCGTTTCAGCGCCGAAGAACAAAAAACCGCCGAAATTGAAGCCGCACAGGCAGCTCAAGCGCGCTGTGATCTTGAACACAAATTGCACGAAGAACTCGAGGCCCGCAAACAGGCTGACCTGGCCGCTCAGAATGCCGCAGCGCAGAAAATCGCTGCCGAGCAACAGGCACGTCAAATTGCCGAGGAAAAAGCTAGAATCGATCTATTGGCCGCAGATGAAATAAAAGCCAAAAGTGAGATTGACCAGCAACTCATTGAAGATGCGCGGCAACGTGCCGACACGCTGGCCGATACCCGGAAAGCGGCTGCAGAACGCTTACAAGCGGAACAGGAAATGACCGAGCTGGCCATCCTCCGCGCGCAGGCGAAAATAGATGCCGCAAATAAGGTCAAAGCACAGTTGGAGTCGGAAAAGAAAGCCACCGAACTGGCACAAGCCAAAGCCAAGACAGAAGCGGCTGCACTCGCGGTTATTGAAGAACGCGCCGAGCTGGAAGCCAAAGCGCTTGAAGAAGCGGTATTGCGGGAATCCGTCGAGCGCATGGCCACTGAAGCGTTGATCATACGCACCGAAGAAAACAAAAAAGCAACTGCGGCGGCTACGCAAAGAATACGCGCAGCCCTGGCAATAACAGGACATTCACAGGAGCAATCCACCCATCCAGTGCGCTTACAGCCCGCTATGGATATGGATACCGTTCCATCGCAAACCGACCAATCCGATCAATCCATTAATGACACCTGCAACGATGATGCCGATCAGGCTGTCAGTGTCGCAACCACCCGAAGAATCCGGGCAAGTTAACAATCCTCTCCGGCATTGCTTTCTTATTACTTTTCTTTTAACGCGTTAATTGCGGACAATAACTTGATATTGAACCGCCTGTTAACGCATCATTAGCATTTCCATGCCACAAAACCGAAAAGGAATGCCCGTGTATGAAAACATATCCCGCCCCCACCAGCATCATTGAAACCGTAAACATAAACATCACAGGATTACGGCGTTTTTTTAATCAGCAGCGTCTGTTGCTTGCATTCGTCGCCCTGTTTTCGGTAAACAGCACGGGCAATGCACTCGCTGCCACCGAAAAAATGACGACGCGTTCCGATCAAACCGCTATTGCCATAACGCTGTATCAACAGAATCTGGCCCTGATCAAGGATACCCGCAGCCTGACTTTGGAAAACGGTCGCACCCGGCTTGTCTGGCAGGAAATCACCGCTGAAATCAAACCGGAAACGGCCTGGCTGAAGCACTTGCAACACCCTGAGCAATTTCAGGTGCTGGCCCAGCATTTTAATCTGAAACAGCTGACACCGCAGAATCTGCTGGAAAGTCATGTCGGCGAAACCGTTACAATCATGCGAACCCACCCGGTCACCGGGGAAGAAACACGCGAATCAGCGACACTGTTATCGATCAACGGCGGCGTGGTGCTCAAATTTGCCGACCGCATCGAAACAAACATCCCCGGACGCCTGGTGTACTCAGCCATTCCCACCGATCTGCATGACAAACCGGCGATGCACATTTTACTGAATCATTCCTCCGGCAACGATTCCCAGCATCATCTTGAATTGACTTATTTGACGCACGGATTATCCTGGTGGGCGGATTATATTCTGGAACTCGATCCGGAAGATCGCCAGGCGCATCTGACCGGTTTCGCGACATTAACCAACCAGAGCGGCATCGATTTTCATGATGCGAGAACACAACTGATTGCCGGCGATATCCATCAGGCCAGCCCTAGAGCACCGGCCGCCGCCAAACGGTCGGGTGGCGCGGCTGACTTAATGAGTATGAGCACCGCGGCTTATACCGAAATGGCAACCGAGCCGCACGCTGAGCTGCATCGCTATATCCTGCCGGAAAAAATTAATTTACACGACAATGAAACCATGCAGGTTTCATTCATGTCGGCACGTGGCGTTCCCGTTAAAAAGACATTTATGCTGGAAGGCCAAAGCCACTATTATTCAGGCTATTATCCGTCATCCACACAAAAACAGGCGGTTGATACTTACATCAATTTTCAGAACACGGGCACCGGGCTCGGCATCCCGCTGCCCAGAGGCGTTGTACGCACCTATCAGTCTGACCGGCATGGCGACATTCACTTCATCGGCGAAGACAGGATGAATCACATCGCCAACAACGCACCGGTGCAACTCAAACTGGGACAGGCTTTTGATGTTTCCGCCGAGAAAAAACAGACCGACTTCAAACAAATTCCCGCACCCGATAAAAATACCCACCAATTTGAAACGGAGCATCAGATTATTCTGAATAACGCAAAAAAAGAAACGGTAACCGTCATCGTGCGTGAACCCATCCCCGGTGACTGGCACATGCTGTCGACGTCTCTGCCGCACAGGAAAATTGCAGCGCATCTCGCCGAATGGCAGGTCAAATTACCTGCTGAAAGTCAGACAATATTGACTTATCGTGTGCGGACTACATTATAATAAAATATAAGAGATTGTTCTAAAAAGAAATTTTAATTTATTCCTCCAGCGCCATCTCAAGCTCAAGCCAGCTTTCTTCCAGTTCGGCAATTTTCACTTTCAGCGCGGTGTATGCCGTATTAAGCTGATCGACTTCGGCGCGTGTACGCTGCGTGTAAGTCGCCGGGTCGGCCAACTGGCGGCTTGCTTCGGCCAGTTCTTTCTGCGCAGTCGCCATAGCAGCCTCCAGCTTTGACTGTTTGGATAGCAGCGCTTTCCTGTTCGAACGCACGACCGGTTTTTGTCCTGTTTTATCGACCACCCCGCGTGATTGCGCGGCTTCCTCCGCACGCCGATTTTCGATCCAGCGTTTATAATCGTCCAGGTCACCGTCAAATACCTCAACCCGGCCATCCGCGGCCAGCCAAAGCTCATCCGCGACCGTGCGCACCAGACTCCGGTCGTGCGACACCAGCACTACCGCACCGGAATATGCTTCCAGTGCAAGCGTCAGTACGTCACGCATATCGAGATCCAAATGATTAGTGGGTTCATCCAGCAATAATACATGCGGTTTCCGCCATGCCAGTAATGCGAGCGCAAGACGGCTTTTTTCTCCGCCTGAAAATGTACCGACAGGACGATTTTCGGTATCGCTCCCCATACCAAAGCGCCCCAGAAAGCTGCGTAACTCGAGTTCTTTCTGTGCCGGGGCCAGGCGCACCATATGCTGCAGCGGCGTTGCCGTGCTGTCCAGATGTTCCAGTTGATGCTGCGCAAAATAACCGATGCTGATATCCCGGGTAACTTCCACCGTACCGGAAACGGGATTGAGTTCTCCGGCGAGCAGCTTGATCAGCGTCGATTTCCCGGCGCCGTTAGGCCCCAGTAAAGCAATCCGCGCGCCGGATTGCAGGATCAATTGAATTTTTTCCAGCAATGGCTTGCCGTCATAGCCGAATTCGGCATCGTTGATGCGCAGCAATACATCCGGGCTGCGCTCTGGGGCATCAAATCTTAATTCAAAATGACCGTTCTCCAGCCGGGCAGGCACAATGCGCGTCAACCGCTCCAATGCTTTGGCACGGCTCTGCGCCTGCTTTGCTTTAGTCGCTTTGGCACGAAAACGGCGGACAAAATCTTCCATATGCGCGATCTGCTTTTGCTGCTGCTGATACGCCTGCGTATGCTGTTGCAGACGTTCAGCGCGCGCGCGTTCGAAATCATCGTAATTACCGGTGTAAACATTGATCCGGCGGTTATCCACATGCGCGATTCTTTCAATACAGGCATTGAGAAACTCCCGGTCATGTGAAACGACGATAAGGCTGCCCGGGTAGCGCACCAGATAGTGCTCCAGCCAGATAATGGCTTCGAGATCCAGATGATTGGTCGGTTCATCGAGCAACAACAGATCAGCGCGATGCATCAATGCGCGCGCCAGATTCAAACGCATGCGCCAGCCGCCGGAAAACGCGCTTACCGGTCGCTGCAATGCATCGCTGGCAAAACCAAGCCCGTTCAATAACTGCGCAGCCCGCGCCTGCGCACCGTAACCGTCAATCACTTCATAACACTGCTGTGCTTCAAACCAGGCGGTATCATGTGTTTCGCGCGCCAGGATATGCTCAAGCTGCCGCAGTTCAACATCGCCATCAAGCACAAAATCGAGCACAGACCGGTCTGAACTGATGATCTCCTGCTCGACGAACGCAATGGTCTTACCGGCCTGCAGGATCACATCCCCGGTATCCGGTTTAGCGGCGCCACGGATCAGGCGGAATAAAGTCGACTTTCCACAGCCGTTTTTCCCAACCAGTCCCACGCGCTGTCCTGCAAAAATCTGTAGATTACAATCCTGCAGCAACGGAACACCGCCCTGATGAAAGGTTAACGATTGAATATTCAACATGCCATTTGACCACTGCAATAAAAATTAAAACACCGATTTTACGGACTGCGCCGACAAAAACAAAATTCTGCTGCACGATAGATACCGGATGTACACCCTGTAACCGCAGAAAAAAATATAAAGCGATAAACAACAACCGATTAGCCCGTTTACTTCGGGAATGGATTAATTTTTTAGCTTAACAATGTGTGTCACAAAACAATTTTCATTCTCAAAAAAAGCTTGACAACCGCAAATCATCCACAACCTCAGGAAGTATCGGTACAATTTAACGCAAACGCCCATAAACACTCGATACAAAACATAAGTAATTGAATAATATAACAATATATATAGCGCAAAAATTAATCGAATTAAAAAATCCTGTTATATAAGGGTGGGTTATTGATTGAATTTACATTCTATCCACAAAGTTATCCACAGATTTTGTGGACAAAAAAAGATGACGAAATTCCAGCAGTTACCTTTCTGCGATACAACAAGACACTACGTCGACATCGGCTGTATGTCCATACTTAAATGATGGCCGGTTTTCTATGATTACGCCTGGCACGGGCTTTCATGCTATAGTTTCCGATACTTGAACAAGTACATCGCGCATCGATCACTTTAGATCGCAAAACCCGATGCGCGCGCAACTGCAATACCTGAAACACAGCGCATATACCCTGATCATGCTGATGCCGTACCTGCACGCATGGCTATTATCAGCATTCAATTCTGGAGGATTCAGCCATGACGCATCAAAACGATCTCCGTGAAGCCATTGTCAATACAGCCATTGCCATCGCCGGACACTCATCCTGGGAAGCCGTGCGGCTTTTTGATATTGCGTCGGAATTGAATATCACACTGGACGATATCCGCGCACACTTTCGTGAAAAGGAAGATCTGATCGACGCCTGGTTTGATCGTGCCGACAGCATCATGCTTAAAATCTCCGAACAGGATGATTTTCCTGCACTGCCGCCACGCGAGCGGCTGCATCGGCTGATCATGACATGGCTCGACGCGATGGCCGATCACCGCACAGTGACACGGCAAATGATCGGCGCAAAACTTGAACCAGGCCATATTCATATTCAAATCCCCGCGATCATGCGAATCAGCCGCACGGTACAGTGGATGCGTGAAGCGGCAAAACGTGATGCGACATCGATACGCCGCGCTCTGGAGGAAACCGCGCTGACTACGATATATCTCGCGACATTTATGCATTGGATGTTCGACGAATCCCTCGGATCACAACGTACCCATGATTTTCTGGCACACAAGCTGAAACTGGCTGAAATTCTCGATCATACCGTATATGGCGCGGCGCATCGTTCCACGGACGGCACATCCGGCACGCGCTCCGGTACGAAAATAAAACCTCGATTTTTTCCAGCAGATGTTTCAGGCGTTTCCACCGTATTTTCATCAGGCATAACCCCGATTCAGGAATCCATCGCCGCAGAAAACCGCACCAAACCTTAGTCAATCATGGATCCCCTGACGCATGCGTTAAGCGGCGCTCTGCTGGCGCGCGCCACCGCCAGACGGACATACCAGACATTGCCGCTGCGGCTGAGAATCGCCAGCGGATTTATTGCAGCGGCTTTTCCGGATATCGATTTTGCACTGCGACTCATCGATACCCTGGTATATCTGAACTGGCATCAGGGGCCAACGCATTCGCTGATACTACTGCCGCTTTGGGCCTGGTTACTGGCGCAAGTATTCGTCCGGCTTTTTCGCCCGTACTCGTGGCGCCTGTTTTTTATCCCGGTCTGTCTTGGGTTAGCCATACATATCGCCGGAGACTTGATCACATCGTACGGTTTGATGCTGTTTGCGCCATTTTCGACCGAGCGTTATTCACTTCCGCTGGTTTTTGTCATCGACCCCTGGTTCAGCCTGATCATTATCGCGGGACTGCTGGCATCCTGGCTTTATCCGCATCAACGCGCAGCCGCAATGGCTGCATTAGCCGGATTGGGCATCTATGTTTTTTTCCTATCCACACTCTATCATCAGGCGATTGCAATTTCACAGCAGCATGTCAAAACAAACATGGCGCACGCCACCGCCACAATCAGCGTACTGCCGCAACCCTTGTCACCTTTCCACTGGAAACTGATCGTCCGGCACAACGGCAATTATCAAGTCGCATCGGTACATTTGTATAAAAAGGCGGCAGCATTTTCCAGCCATGAACCGGCAGCGGACGGGTGGCTCTGGCAGAAAATCGCAATGGCATACCGGCCCGTTACAGAAGGCGCATGGGTCGATTATCATCAATTCGGCAATGACCCGCACCGTCAGGAGGCTGTCCGTGATGCCTGGAATGCACCGGCATTCGAACCTTTCCGCACATTCTCAGTCTTTCCCGTACTCGATCGGACAGAAAAAAGTGACCGGGGATTGTGTTACTGGTTTTACGACCTGCGTTTTGAATTTCCGGAATTGCCGCCCTCATTCCGTTACGGCATATGCCGACAGGAAGACGAAACCGGCTGGCGCATGCTGCGTCAGCGCGGTCTGTTTTATATCGATTAGCGCATGAAAGCCCGATTACGCAGGGCCATCAGGTCTACACGAGCTGCATCATCTCACTTATTTTCATTGCCTGTATGGTAAAAATAAATACACGCAGGTAAACTTGACCGCGATTGAATATCGCACCATTTATTTTATCCCGTTCCATTGTTTCCGCAGTTTTCAGTTGGAACGCAATCATGATCTTCGACATGAATCATTTTGAACCACAACGCCGTAAATTCCTGAAGTACAGCTTGATCGGCGGACTTGGCATCTTTTTTTCAGGACATTGGCTATCCGCATCCGGTCAGAGCGCATCGCTGATTCACGCCGCAAAAGATGGCTTACGCCCGCCGGATCACAATGGCATCAGGTTGCCGCAAGGTTTTAAATCCCGCATTGTTGCCCGCTCCGGACAAACGCTTTTTAATTATCAATGGCATGCCGCGCCAGACGGCGGCGTTACCTTCGCTACCTCCGACGGCGGCTGGATCTATGTCTCCAACTGCGAACGCGATAAACAGCAAGGTGGCGCAGGCGCGTTGCGCTTTGACCGGCAAGGCGAACTCATTGACGCCTATTCCATTCTGAAAAACACCACGCGCAATTGCGCCGGCGGCCATACACCGTGGCAAACCTGGTTGTCTTGCGAGGAATATGATCAAGGGCAGGTCTGGGAATGTGATCCCTTTAACATACAGCCGCCGCGCTTAAGGCCCGCACTCGGTACATTCAATCACGAAGCGGTTGCCGTCGATACGCTGCACAAACAACTGTATCTGACAGAAGACAAACCCGATGGCTGCCTGTACCGGTATACCGCCCGCCGATTCGATGCGGCTGGAAATCCCGATCTAGATGATGGCGTTCTCGAAGTCGCCGAGGTGATTGATGGGCGTATCGGCGCGGTGCGCTGGCATCCGCTGTCCGACCCGCAGGCCATTCACACGCCGACGCGCCACCAGATCGACCGCAGCACGCGGTTTGACGGCGGCGAAGGCATCTGGTTTCACGAAGGGATAATCTACTTCACGACTAAAGGCGATGACCGAATCTGGTCATACGACACGCGCGGCAAAATGCTGGCCATCGTTTATAATGCCGCGCTTTATCTGCGCCCGGTGTTGTCCGGCGTCGATAACATTACCGTGAATGCGGCGGGAGAATTACTCGTGGCGGAAGACGAGGGCAATATGCAGATTGTTATTGTCACCCCAAGCGCTATCCGGCCTTTACTGCAGGTTATCGGACATGACCGTTCCGAAATTACCGGCCCGGCTTTCAGTCCGGACGGTACGCGGTTATACTTCAGTTCGCAGCGCGGCGCTTCCGGAAAATCGAAAGACGGCGTGACTTATGAAATCACGGGACCATTCTAATCCTGCGTATTGACCATTTATCCTGATATTCAATAAGGAGTACCCACATGTCCGATAATAACGGTCGATTTTTATCCCGTTTAATCTGGATCACGTTGGCAGCGATGCTGTTGATTCTGTTTCTGCGCACTTCATCGGATTACTTCACATGGGATCACTTTATCTCTGGTGGCGAACGGCAATACGCCGAACCCCGCACCGTCGTCGCGCGCGGCAATCTGGCCGAAGATGAACAGAGCACCATCGTCTTGTTCGAGAATTCACGCGATGCCGTCGTCTTTATCACCACCCGGCAGCATGTCCGGGATGCATGGACACGCAATATTTTCTCGGTTCCGAGCGGAACGGGTTCCGGTTTTATCTGGGATGATCAGGGCCATATCATCACCAATTTTCACGTCATCAAAGGCGCCAGTGAAGCTATCGTGCGCCTTGCCGACGGGCGCGACTACAAGGCGGCATTGGTGGGTGCAAGTCCCGCGCATGATATCGCCGTACTGAAAATCGGTATTGGTTTTCAGCGCCCGTCACCGGTGCCGTTGGGCACCAGCCGCGATCTCAAGGTCGGTCAGAAGGTCTTCGCAATCGGTAACCCATTCGGTCTGGATTGGACATTAACCACCGGCATTGTATCCGCACTTGACCGGTCACTCCCTGGCGAAGGCGGCCGTATCATTGACAACCTGATTCAAACCGATGCAGCCATTAACCCCGGTAATTCGGGCGGCCCCTTGCTCGACTCGGCCGGCCGTCTGATCGGCATCAATACTGCCATATACAGCCCGAGCGGCGCCAGCGCGGGTATCGGATTTGCCGTACCGGTGGATACCGTCAACCGTGTCGTGCCGCAACTCATCAGCCGCGGTAAATATATCCGTCCGGCGCTGGGCATTACTGTCGACGGCAAATTCAACGATCGCTTAACCAGTATGCTGAAAGTTAACGGCATTGTTATCCTTGGCGTCAGCCGCGGTTCTGCTGCGGAAGCCGCTGGACTCAAAGGCGCGGTCATTTCGCCCGGCGGCGATATTGTTCCTAAAGATATTATTACCGCGATTGACGACAAGCCCGTAACTTCGGTCGATAAATTACTAAATCATCTGGATAAATATCGTGTCGGTGACACAATCAAGATCACGATTCTACGCGATGGACAGGTCACGGAAGTATCAGTGACACTGCAGCCCGGTGAGTAAATCCGGTATCCAATGGGTTCTTCTCAGACCGCATCCCGCGTCAGCCCGAAAAGTGCCGGCGTAAACAGCTCAGCGTAGCGGATCAGTATTTCTTCAAGAAAAAGCTTCGCCTGGAGCGGGTGATACGCTAATACCTGGCGGGTATTTAAAAACCGCAGATACGCCAGAATGGATTGCGGCGCCGTTCGTTGGCAAAGCGCCCGGATATGCGTTTCGCAGTCCGGATGATAGCGAATGACACCGGCTGCACCAAAGATCAACAGGTCATAGCACCATTTTTGCAACCATTCGACCGTCATGATCAAATCCAGATTTTGCTGCATTTCCGCTGCAGCAAGTGGATCGAACCGGTCCGGATTACGGATGACATCGATAAACTGCCGATGCTGCGTATCGCTTTCCGCAAGCGCCAGCGCTTCAAACGGAGAATAACCCGACAAGGCCAATAACGCCCGTAACTGATTCACCCCGGTATTGTCATTGGTCGGCTGCCCAGGGGGGCTTATCTTTATCTGTTGCTGCAACCATGCCAGCGCCGTTTCCGTATCCGGAACAGGCATGGCAATGTGCTGACAGCGGCTCCTGACCGTCGGCAATAAACGGTGCGATCGATGCGCGACCAGTATAAACAAAACCTGCTCCGGCGGTTCTTCAAGTTTCTTGAGCAGCGCATTGGATGCTGCGCTGTTCATGGTCTCCGCCGGGTAAATCAACACAATTTTATGGCCGGACTGATGGCCTGACAGGTACACAAAATCGTCCAGTTCGCGTATCTGGCTGATGCTGATGTGCTGACTGGGTTTCCTTTTTACTGGACTGTCACCTGGCGGATGGCCCTCGCTTTCAGATTGCGCCGCAGTTGTCTGGCCCGATGACATTGTTTCCGCCGATGATATCGTCTCCGGTAAGACCGCAACGAAATTAGGATGCGTGTGCTGCTCAAACCAGTTGCAGCTGACACACTGCCCGCAAGCCCTATAATCGGCAAGCGGACTTTTGCAGAGTAAGGATTTCGCAAAGAAGCGGGCAAAACTGAATTTACCGATGCCTTTCCGGCCCTTCAGCAAAACGGCATGACTGCGGATATTGCCGTTCCGCATCAGGGCATGCCACAGTGTGTTTTGCCAGCTCAACACAGCACTCACACGCTTCCTGTTGCAAACAGATTGTTCAGCAGGTGTTCGACGGCTGCCCTGACAGCATCGACCGGCTGGCGGGCATCAATAACGTGAATCCGCTGCGGAAACTGACTGGCGCGCATCAGATAGGCTTCGCGGACACGCTGGTGAAAATCCAACCGCTCCTGTTCAAAACGGTCCCGTGTTTTAATCGCATCGACACGTTGCTGCCCCAGTGCGGCAGGGATATCGAAATAAAGCGTTAAATCGGGTTGCAGTGTACCTTGCGTCCAGGATTCCAGCGTTTCCAGTTTTTCCCATCGTAGTCCTCTGCCCCCGCCTTGATACGCGAAACTCGCATCGGTGAAACGATCCGACACCACCCAGCTGCCCTGTGCCAAGGTCGGAACAATTACTTTGTCCAGATGTTCGCGGCGCGCGGCAAACATCAGCAACGCTTCGGTTTCCGGATGCATGACTGTTGACTGATCGAGCAAAATTGCGCGCAACTGCTCGCCCAGCGGCGTACCGCCCGGTTCCCGGGTAACGACTGTCGGTACCTTTCTTTCCCGCAGCCACGCGACAAGCGATTCCAGCTGCGTGGTTTTTCCGGCGCCATCGATGCCTTCGAGTGTAATGAATTTAGCGGATTCCATTGCAGAGCGTAAGAAAGATTGTTATTTTTCCATGTCAGATCCATATCAGCGGGCATTACCCCGGAATAACCATGAACAACATCATGCGGATCACTGGCGATGGCTTGCTCCAGGGTGCCCATCGCAACATCCGGTTTATCGCTTCACCCAACTGCGACGCACGCCCGGAAGGAACAGCGATTACTTTGCTGGTCATCCATAACGTCAGCCTGCCGCCTGGCGAATTTGGCGGCGATGGTGTCACTGAATTATTTACCAACCGGCTGCGACCAGAAACACATCCCTATTACGCAACCATCAGTGGACTGAAAGTGTCCAGTCATTTTTTTATCCGCCGCGATGGCGAAATCATACAATTTGTCTCCTGCAATCAGCGTGCCTGGCATGCCGGCCTGTCCTGCTGGCAGGGTAAAACACGCTGCAACGATTTTTCCATCGGCATTGAACTCGAAGGCAGCGATCATACGCCATTCTCCGGCGCACAGTATACCGCATTAGCGGCTTTGACTCAGTGCCTGTGCACAGATTACCCGATTTCCGATATCACGGGCCACCTGCATATCGCACCGGACCGTAAAACCGATCCCGGCCCCTGTTTCAACTGGCAAACGTATGCGACATTGGTCGGTAATCACGCGGATGTCATGCAACATGCCGCCCCCCCGTATATAACTATCCGGCGGGTAAATGTATAGATTCAGCATAACGAATCAATCACTTATGAAAGAATATCGGAACAATCCCCGCATTCGGGTACAATATTCCGGCACAATCATTTTTAACACAATAAGATAAGGAGTTTCTCATGTCGAGATCGGGCAACGCACTTTGGATCGGCGCCATCATCATCGTGGCAGCCCTGACAGCTGTCGAATTAATGTCTTCCCGCGATCAGGATGATGCTGCCGAATCTGCTGAAAGCAGCACGGATACGATCGCCTCCAGCGCGCCGGTGCAACCGCAGGCAGGTCAGATTGCATCGGGCAGGATCACGGAAGCGGATCATGAAGATGAATTTGCTGATGTTATTGATCCCGATATCGATTTCGATCCGGCTTCCTTCCGGGCACCTGATTTAATTGTCGATCTCGATCATCCGGAAGCTTATATCACACCCGGTAGCGATGACACGCACCAGGACGCAGAAGCGCAGCAGCAAATTACCGAAACAACGGAGCCGGCAATCGCCGCCGACATACCGGCAACGGGGATACCGGACGAACCGGAAACCGCAACCGCAGCTATAACCGAAACCGCTACCCAGTCTCCGGAAACACAGTCACCGGCTGTCTCTATCGACACGACGGCAGATGTGGCTGCCAGCCAGCCAGAAGCTGAAAGATCGATTGCGGAACATTCCCATTCCATTACGCAGCTCCTGACCGATGCCGAACGGGCGATCAAAGAATTGCGTCTGACCACACCGGAAGGTAACAACGCCTACGAGCATTATCAGGCTATTTTAGCCAAAGACCCGGATAACGCTGAAGCGCAGGCCGGCATGCGGAAAATTTTTGATATGTATATCTACTTCGTCGAAAAGGCGATAGCCGATGATAAAGCGCATACCGCCAAGGTTTACTTACAACGCGCCGAGCGCCTGCAACCTGGTTCTGAAAAGCTGAAACAGCTGCGCGCAGCGCTGTATTGACACACTCAATAACTGACACCGTTATTTCGAATACAGGATGATAGCAATGCGTGGTGACGTCAGGCACAACCGCCCTATTCCACTATTCGAAATAACCCGTCAGGCTGCATGCTTTTATCCGCCGAGTTTTTCCCTGAGCATGGCATTGACCTGCGCAGGATTGGCCTTGCCTTTGGCTGCTTTCATCACCTGCCCGACCAGTGAATTAAAAGCCTTCTCCTTGCCGCCGCGATAATCGGCAACCTGCTGCACATTTGCTGCCAGTACGTCATCGATCAGTTTCTCCAGTGCGCTGTCATCCGCAATCTGCTTCAAGCCCCTGACTTCGATAATGGCATCCACGTCCTGGTGATGTTCACCCTGCCACAAACCATCAAAAACCGTCTTGGCGGCTTTGCCTGAGATAGTGCCATCCTGAATCCGCTGGATGAGCTTCACCACCTGCGCCGGATCGACCGGACAATCGGCAATCTCCAACCCTTCCTTGTTTAGACGCGCGCTGATATCGCCCATAATCCAGTTGGCGCATAATTTGGCACGTTCCGGCAATTGCTTCGCCGCAGCTTCAAAATAGTCGGCCATTTCCCGAGAACTGGTCAGCACCGCCGCGTCGTATGCAGACAAACCATACTGGGTAATATAACGCTCACGCCGCGCCTGCGGCAACTCCGGCAATGACGCGCGCAGCTGTTCGATCCAATCCGATGCAATTTCCACCGGCAACAAATCGGGATCCGGAAAATAGCGGTAGTCATTGGCGTCTTCCTTGGTACGCATGGTCCGCGTTTCGCCCTTGTTCGCATCGAATAACCGGGTTTCCTGGCGAATTGAACCGCCGTCTTCCAGGATTTCGATCTGCCGTTCAACTTCAAAGTCGATGGCTTTCTCAAGAAAACGGAACGAATTCAGATTCTTAATTTCACAGCGCGTGCCATATTTTTCATGCCCAAGCGGACGCACCGAAACATTTGCATCACAGCGGAACGAACCCTCCTGCATATTACCGTCACAAATACCGATCCAGCGCACTAGTGCATGCAATGTTTTGGCATAAGCCACTGCCTCGGCACTGCTGCGCAGATCAGGTTCCGAAACAATTTCCAGTAATGGCGTCCCCGCCCGGTTCAGATCGATTCCACTCATGCCGTGAAAATCCTCATGCAAGGATTTCCCCGCGTCTTCTTCCAGATGCGCGCGCGTCAGGCGTATCGCTTTTTCAGTTTCGCCCACTTGAATGAAAATGTGGCCGCCTTCCACGATAGGCCGCTCGTATTGGCTGATTTGGTAGCCTTTCGGTAAATCCGGATAAAAATAATTTTTGCGTGCGAAAATGGACGGTGAATTGATTTTTGCGTTAACCGCCAGACCGAATTTGATCGCGCGTTCAACGGCGCCGCGATTCAATACCGGCAGAACACCCGGCAAAGCCAGATCGACAAGGCATGCCTGTGTATTAGGTTTTGCGCCGTAAGCGGTCGATGCGCCTGAAAAAATTTTTGATTGCGTAGACAGCTGAGTATGAACCTCAAGGCCGATGACGATTTCCCACTGCATGACAGATTTCCCGAATTTATGCTTATTGAAAAGTATTTAACACACGACTATCGCTCAAATGGCTGACACTTATATTTTAGGCATTTTCAAGTGCCAGTCTGTAGTCAACTGATATTGATGGGCGATATTCAGCATGCGCGCCTCTGAAAAATAATCGCCAATAATATGCAGGCCCACCGGTCTCATTTTATCGCCGAAACCGACCGGGATCGACATGCCCGGCAAACCGGCCAGATTTGTGGCGCTGGTATAAATATCCGACAGGTACATTTGAATGGGATCGCTGCTTTTTTCACCCAGATCAAAAGCGACGGCCGGTGTGGTGGGGCCCATAATGACATCGCATTGCGTAAAGGCATCGCTGAAATCCTGCGCAATGAGACGGCGCAATTTCTGCGCTTTGATGTAATAGGCATCGTAATACCCGTGGGACAATACATATGTACCAATCAGGATACGGCGTTTGACTTCGGCGCCAAATCCTTCCGCGCGCGTATTCCGGTACATTTCCGCCAGATCCTGATACCGCTGCGTGCGATAGCCGTACCGGACGCCATCAAAACGCGACAGGTTGCTGGAGGCTTCAGCAGGTGCAAGTACATAATAGACGGGTATCGACAACGATGAATTCGGCAGCGACACGTCGACCATCTCGGCACCCAGTTTACGGTATTCATCCAGTGCCTGTGCGATCGCTTTCTCAACATCGCTGCTCATACCCTCGGCAAAATATTCCCTGGGCAGGCCGATGCGCAAACCGGACAGCGGCTTATCCAGGTCGCGCACATAATCTTCTTTCTCGCGCTGCAGGCTGGTGGAATCCCGTTCATCAAAACCGGTCATGACATTCAGCATCAGCGCCAGATCTTCGGCTGATTTTGCCATCGGTCCGCCCTGATCCAGACTTGAAGCAAACGCGATCATACCGTACCGCGATACGGTGCCGTAAGTCGGTTTGATGCCTGAAATACCGCATAATGCAGCCGGCTGCCGAATGGAACCGCCAGTGTCAGTGCCCGTGGCGACTGGCGCCATGCGCGCGGCAATCGCACTGGCAGAACCACCGGAACTGCCGCCCGGAACCGCCGCAATATCCCAGGGATTACGCACGAGACCAAAATAAGAAGTCTCGTTACTCGACCCCATCGCGAACTCATCCATATTGGTCTTGCCGATATTGACGGCCCCGGCCTGGTTAAATCGTTCAATGACGCCCGCATCATAGGGCGATACGAAATTCGACAGCATTCTTGACCCACAGGTCGTGAGCCAGCCTTTGGCACAAAAGATATCCTTCTGCGCCACGGGTATGCCTGTCAAAGCGTCCATTTCTCCTGCGGCAATTTTCTGGTCGGCGTGTCTTGCCTGTGCCAGCGATTTCTCTTCGTCAACTGTAATGAAAGCGTTGTAACACGGATTCAGTTTCCTGATACGTTCGAGAAATTCGGTAGTAAGCTCAACACTGGATATTTCTCGGCTTGCCAGCCGTTTTGAGAGCTGCTTGAGACTGTCATTAAACATGATTGGTATTTACTTAGCGGGGGGTATAAAATACGGGTCGATTGAAAAACGATTTAGCTGCTTTTTTGTTTTAATTTAACTGATCAACTGTGATCACTGTCATAATCTCGTTTTTGCACACAATCTGGTTATAAATACTAGAGACACTAGGAGTAGAGGCGCCAGGAATATAAGAAATTGCAGGGACGACGAGCCGCAGTGCTGTTATTCAGAACAGATGACCAGCGATTATTGCGTTATGGAAATATTTTCCGATTCGAATCATAAACCATTGTTCTTATTCAATTACTTTCGGTACGAGATAAAGACCACCTTCAACCTGTGGCGCGATGGACTGGCACAACTCACGCTGATCGGGTTCAGTCACCTTGTCTTCGCGTAACCGCTGTACCAGATCCTGAGCATGCGACATCGGCTCAACATGAGATGTATCAACCGCCTGCATGGTTTCTATCAATGTAAAAATACCGGATAATTGCGCCAGCGTTGCTTGCGCTTCTTCTTCGCTGATCTTTATATAAGCAAGACCGGCGACTTGTTTAACATCATTTATCGATAAAGTCATATGGCATGAGAATCTTATATTAAAATAGCGCTAGGGTATCATGGCGTCGTTTATTTGACGTATCATTTTTTGATATTTTTTTACTATTATATGCGTATCATCACCAATAAATAACGGATATTGCCACTATGTTTAATTTTCTGAACAACAATTTTTTGGGTAGCTATTTTTCAACAGACATGGCAATTGACCTGGGTACTGCCAATACGCTGATTTATGTTCGGGGCCAGGGCGTTGTACTCGATGAACCGTCTGTCGTAGCGATCCGGGAAGAAAGTGGCGCAAACAGCAAAAAGATGATCCAGCAGGTCGGGCTTGCCGCCAAACAGATGCTTGGCCGCACGCCAGGCAACATCACCGCGATCCGCCCCATGAAGGATGGCGTCATTGCCGACTTCACCGTTACCGAGCAGATGCTCAAGATGTTTATTCGTAAAGTCAATCCGCCCCGATTGTTTTCCGCCAATCCGCGCATCGTTATCTGCGTTCCGTATGGTTCCACGCAGGTGGAACGCCGCGCCATTCGCGAAGCGGCCTATGGTGCTGGCGCGCGTAAAGTGGAATTGATCGAGGAACCCATGGCAGCGGCACTCGGCGCTGATCTGCCGGTAGAATCGCCGACCGGATCCATGGTGGTCGACATTGGCGGCGGCACGACCGAGGTCGGTATTATCTCCCTGGGTGGTATTGTGTATTCCAATTCGGTGCGCGTCGGTGGCGACAAATTCGATGAAGCCATTATTAACTATATCCGCCGTAATTACGGCATGCTGATCGGCGAAGTCACAGCCGAATTCATCAAAAAGGAAATCGGCTCGGCATTCCCAGGTTCTGAAGTCCGTGAGATAGAAGTGAAAGGACGCAATCTGGCCGAAGGTATTCCGCGCAGCTTTACCATTTCCAGTAATGAAATTCTGGAAGCATTGACCGAACCCCTGAACAGCATTGCCAGTGCCGTTAAAACAGCACTGGAGCACACACCGCCCGAACTCGGCGCCGATATCGCCGAAAAAGGCATGGTGATGACCGGCGGCGGGGCATTATTACGCGATATAGACCGCCTGCTCATGGAAGAAACCGGGCTGTCTGTCATCATTGCCGATGAACCGTTGTCCTGCGTGGCACGCGGCGCTGGTATTGCGCTGGAGAATATGGATCATGTTATCGGTATTTTTGCCAATGACTAATATGATCTCGAGCATTGCCGCATTTTTTCAGCCTGTTTTTCCATCGGGTATCTATAGTTTTACAGTGTTATTTGAGCGCTTATTGACGCTGAAAACGTAAATTCTTTTTATCCTAACATTGCTGCCCGGATCTCGGCGATTGCTTATGGTTAACTACAACAGTCAGTCAAAAGATCAGGAAAACCCGAAGAAACTGCTGAGCCCGTTACACGATCTTCGCGCTTATTTTCTGAAAGACGTACTGTAATGGACTCGACGCCTCAGTTTTTCAGGCATGGCCCCGGCCCGCTTGCCCGACTGGCTTTATGCTTTTTCCTGGCATGTCTGCTGATCGCCGAAGATTTACGTTTTAAGCGTATCCCGGAGCTCCGTCAGGCTATCGCCACTGTAATTTACCCATTACAACAGGCCACACTGCTCCCCATCATGATCCATGATGTTATTCAGGAATTTATTGGCAACAGGCATGTTGCTGAAGAAAATGCCTATCTCAGGGAACGCTATCTGCGCGACGGTGAAAAATTGTTGCGCCTGAGCGCACTGGAAGCCGAAAATTCGCAGTTACGCAAATTGCTCGGTGCAGTCAATACGATTGGGGCCAAAACGACAGCCAAGGCGGTTATGGCAGAAATACTCTATACGCCACGCGACCCATTCAGTCATAAAATCACCATCGATAAAGGCAGCTTCCATAATATTCATGCCGGACAGGTTGTCATCGACAACAGGGGTGTCATCGGACAAATCACGCAGGTTTATCCTTTGGCCGCCGAAGTAACGCTGATTACCGACCGGGATCACTCTGTGCCGATACAAATCGTGCGCAACAATGTCCGTACCGTGATCTCCGGCACAGGCAAAAACAATGAAATCGAATTACGTTATCTGTCGGTAAACACGGATATTCGAGTCGGTGATCTGCTTGTCACTTCAGGTATCGGCGGCCTCTATCCCAGAGGATTGCCGGTAGCAACGATAAAAGACGTTAAACGTCATTCGGCAGATCATTTTGCGCAAATTACCGGGACGCCCGTCGCTGGCGTCGATCGTAACCGGCAAGTGCTGATTCTGTCTCTTTCACCGCCGACACCAATGCTAACCGACCCATCAAAACAAGCAGACTGAGGACGCCAGAGATTGAATCCAAGACTCTTCACTGATACAAAAAAAACGTCCGGTCAATATCTTCACCAGGAAATTCTGACCCCGGCAAAAACAGGCTATATTCTGCTGACGCTGATCGTGGCGTTGATTCTGAATTTCGCACCGCTGAATATGTTACTGTTCACACTGCGGCCCGATTTTGTTGCGTTGGTCATACTCTACTGGTGTATCAATCAACCGCAGCGTCTGGGAATGGCCCTGGCTTTTTGCGTCGGCCTGATGATGGATGTTCATTATGCCGGCATCCTGGGTCATAATGTCATGGTGTATTGCACAGTAGTCTATCTGGCCTCTGTTTTCCGTCGCCGGATCAGCATTTTCGGCTTAATAAAACAGGCCCCGCAAATCGGCCTGATATTGATCGTCATGCAGACATTGCAGATTCTGATTGCCATGATTAATGGCGCAAACTTTCCAGGCTGGCATTTTTATTTTCCATCGTTGACCGGCACCCTGCTCTGGCCAGTGATATCTTATATGATCAGCTTACCACTCAGACCCAGGGACGACGACGACACACTATGACACAGAATATAGAACTCAGAGATCACCCGTTTGAACTCCGCAAGTTCCGCAAGCGTCTGGCACTCAGTGCGGTTTTTATCATCATACTGTTCCTGATTCTTTTTGCCCGCTTTTTTTATCTGCAGGTTACGCAACGCGAACACTATCATACGCTGGCGGAAGCCAACCGCATTACGATCACACCTTTAGTGCCGAGTCGCGGTCTTATTCTCGATCGTAACGGCAAGATACTGGCACAGAATTTTTCAACTTACACGCTGGAAATCGTTCCTAACAAAGTCCCTGATCTTGAAGCCGCTCTGGAAGAACTCGCAACCGTTATTGAAATTACGCCCAGAGATCTCGAGCAATTCCGAAAATTGATGCGCGAAAACAGACGATTCAAAAGCCTGCCGATCCGTAATCGCCTGACCGATGAAGAAGTGGCACGCTTTGCAGCAAACCGTTACCGGTTTCCGGGTATCGAAATTCAAGGGCGCATATTGCGATATTATCCCTATGGCGAACTCGCGGCCCATGTTGTCGGCTATATCAGCCGCATCAGCGATAAAGATCTCGAACAGCTGGAAGCACAGGGTGATCTGGACAACTATCGCGGCTCTCATTTTATAGGGCGTATCGGTATTGAGCAGAGCTATGAAAAAGAATTACATGGCATTACCGGTTTCGATGAAGTTGAAACCGACGCTGCCGGGCGTTCAGTACAGATTTTATCCCGTACCCAGCCGGTTTCCGGCAACAATCTGGTCCTGACACTGGATATCGATTTACAGAAAATGGTCGATGAAACCTTTGGCGATCGCCGTGGCGCACTCGTTGCCATTGATCCCCGCAATGGCGAGATTCTGGCGTTTGTCAGCAAACCCAGTTTCGATGCCAATCTGTTCGTCGGCGGAATAGATCACACCAACTGGAATCTGTTGAATAATTCGATCGATCGCCCGCTGAATAATCGCGCTTTACGCGGCGTCTATCCGCCAGGATCAACGTTCAAACCGTTTATGGCACTTGCCGCATTGGATCTGGGCTTACGGTCCCCCGGTTACACCATCAGTGATGCCGGCTTCTTCACCCTTCCCGGGTCGGATCGACGCTACCGGGATTGGAAAGTCGGCGGTCATGGCCGTGTTGATCTGCACAAATCGCTCGTTGTTTCCTGTGACACGTATTATTACAATCTCGCGCATGACATGGGCATAGATCGTATCCATAATTACATTCAGCGCTACGGTCTGGGCCATAAAACCGGTATCGATATATTAGGTGAAGTGGACGGCCTGCTGCCATCACAGGACTGGAAGATGCGTCGACATAATCAGCGATGGTATGCCGGAGATACCATTTCTGTCGGTATCGGCCAGGGCTATGTTCTGGCAACCCCACTGCAGATGGCATTTTCAACAGCCATTCTCGCCAACCGCGGCAAAGCCTACCAGCCCCATTTAGTCAAAAAAATCATTAATAATCAGACCGACTATGTCAAAGAGCTGGAAAAAAAACTACTCTATACGGTTGAGCATAATCCCAGACACATGGAATTAGTCCACAATGCGTTGGTCGCCGTCACCCGCCCTGGCGGTACTGCAGCGAATGCGGCTGCCGGCGCCAAATACACTTTTGCGGGTAAAACCGGTACTTCGCAGGTGATCGGAATCAAGCAGAATGAACGCTACAGAGCGGATCTGATCGCCGAACGTCATCGGGATCACGCCATGTTTGTCGCGTATGCGCCTGCCGACAATCCGGTCATTGCGCTGTCAGTATTGGTTGAAAATGGCGGCAGCGGCGGTTCCACAGCGGCACCGATTGCGAGACAAATTTTTGATTACTTTTTACTCGGCAAATCACCGGAAACCAAAGAAGCCAAAACAGTGGCAGCAGCCCCGCATGATCATTCACACGATCACTACCATTAATCATTATGGCCAGCACATCCGGTTCATACCTTAAATCATCCGCGTTCGATCCGGGCAAATTATGGTATTATCTGACGCGCTATATCGATAAATTTCTATTGATTAGCTTATTGCTTCTGATGGCTGCGGGTTTGATTACGCTTTACAGCGCGACAGGCGGCGACACCGCCAGAGTTGGCAAACAGGCGCTACACATTGTTATTGCACTGTTTATCATGTGGCTGGTGGCCAATGTGCCACTGCAACAAATCATGCGTCTGGCTCTGCCTTTGTATATGGCTGGCCTGATATTGCTCATCGGCGTTGCGTTGTTTGGTGAAATTCATAATGGCGCGCGCCGCTGGCTAAATATCGGTGTGACACGTATCCAGCCTTCAGAGATTATGAAAATTGCCGTACCGCTAATGATGGCTTGGTATTTTGACAAAAATGAAATCACCTTGCGTCTGAAAGAATACATAGGCGCCACAATCATACTGATTCTGCCCGTCCTGCTGATTCTGCGCCAACCCGATCTGGGCACGGCGTTGCTGATCGCAGCCAGCGGTTTTTATGTGCTGTTTCTTGCCGGTTTATCCTGGCGTATTATCGCGGGATTGTCCCTGACCCTGCTCGCCTGTGTTCCTGTGCTCTGGTCATTTATGCATGACTATCAGCGCAGGCGCGTCTTAACAATGCTTGACCCTTCTCAGGATCCCCTGGGCGCAGGTTACCATACGATTCAGTCATCGATAGCCATCGGCTCGGGCGGCATCGTTGGTAAAGGCTGGCAGCAAGGCACACAGGCGCAATTAGACTTTTTACCGGAACAAAGCACCGATTTTATTTTTGCAGTTTTCTCAGAAGAATTTGGCTTAATTGGCAATTCTCTATTATTATTGCTCTATTTAATTATCATTGGGCGCTGCATGGTTATTACAGCAAACGCACCGACACAGTTTACAAGACTTATCGCCGGCTCCATTACATTGACATTCTGTACTTACATTTTTGTCAATATGGGTATGGTAAGTGGCATTTTGCCCGTTGTTGGCGTGCCATTACCACTAATCAGCTACGGTGGAACAGCCATGGTAACCATGTTACTCGGTTTTGGTATTTTAATGAGTATACAAACACATCCTAAATTGGTAAAAACATGATGAATAAACACTTAACACTTAGAAACATACTGCCTTCACCTTCAACTGTTATCACAAAAGTGATTGTGCCTTTAGTATTTTTCTCACTGTCAGGTTGCGCCAGTACATCGCAATTCAACACATTAGATCGGTTTGAAGCCACAAACGCTTCCAGTCAAAAAACAGCATCTCAGTCCGGTGGTTATTATCTGGATGACGGCCCGGGAGACAACCCACCTGACAACCTTGATGCGATTCCTGATGCCGTCCCCAAATTTGAACCCCTGCGTGAAGCCAATACGCGTCCGTATGAAGCACTGGGCAAGTCTTTCAAACCGATGACATCGCTGCAACCTTATAAGAAGCGCGGCATGGCATCGTGGTACGGGCGACGCTATCATGGCAACCCCACCGCATCGGGCGAACTTTATGACATGTATAAAATGACCGCCGCTCACCCGACACTGCCGCTGCCCAGTTATGCGCGCGTCACCAATCCCAGCAATGGCAAATCTATCATCGTGCGCGTGAACGATCGCGGACCGTTCCTCTCGGATCGCCTCATCGACTTATCGTATACCGCCGCGCATAAACTCGACATCATTACAGGCGGCAGCGGTGAAGTTGTTGTTGAATCCATCATGCCGAATGAATACAGAGATCTGCAAATCGCCGCTGCTTCATCCTCCCGCAAGCCCGTGGCTGACAATAAACAAAACAGCACTGTTGCAACGTATCTCCAGTTAGGTGCTTTCGGCACCGTACATAACGCCAAAAGCTATCTGGCCCATGTTCAGGAAAGACTCCCGCTATTGAGCAAAACAATCGGTATCAGAAAAAAAGATGGTTTATTTAGAATCCACGCCGGGCCTTATACCAATCTGGCAATGGCGCGACAAGCTGCGAATACATTCCAGCGACGCCTTTCGATTAAACCCGTCGTGATTATTGATTAAGCCAATACTTACACAGACAGACGCCGATATAATTCGTAAGCCAAAAAAAATCCCTACACTAAAAAGTAGTAGGGATAAGGGGCCTCGTCATAAACTCTACAAACATGATCCTGTATGCCATGCGACAACTATTTTCAGTTACGCATGTGCTCAGGCTTCCGGATCAAAAAGCATGGCAAGCATTCATTCACTTTGCGTTAATTAATTAACTATACTGTAACAAAAGAATAGTCATCCAAAGCCACAAGTAAATATATAATTTACCCTTATTTCCGGAACATCACTGTGATTTAAATCACATGACTCAAAAAAGAAAAGTGATTCTTACAGTCATCTTCAGTTATATTTACGGTTATATTGACGCAATACTTGATCCATTTCGTCCATTTATCCATTTAAACCGTTTTAATTTTTGATTCTGCCCATCCTTTTGCGTTTTCATCTTTCCATCAACATAACGATTTCAGGTCTACCCAGAATACCTTGATCTATCCGCCCATTTTTTATGACAAAGTTAGACTCGCCTGACCTCATGCGCATCCCTGAAAATGCAGATGTCGCAATCAATGAACCGATTAAAACCGTGACGATCGATAACCGTCATGTCACCATTCTTGGTACAGCACATGTTTCCAAAGCAAGCGCAAACAAAGTGCAGGAATTGATCGCCTCCGGAATATATGACGCCGTTGCCGTCGAGTTATGTCCCAGCCGACACAAGGCTATTGTTGATCCCGACGCCATGGCGAAAATGGACTTGTTTCAGGTCATCAAAAAAGGCCAGGCCAGCATGATTGCTGCGCATCTGGCGCTTGGCGCTTTTCAACAACGCATGGCTGAACAGTTCGGCATTGAGCCGGGGGCTGAAATGCGTGTGGCGATTAACGATGCGCGCGCTGCAAAGCTCCCGGTACTGTTGATTGACCGGGAAATCGGCACCACACTCAAACGCATTTATCGTAATGTGCCGTGGTGGAAACGTATCGGACTGCTCGGCGGATTAGTGGCCAGCGTCATCAGTAAGGAAAAATTCAGTGAAGCCGAGATCGAAAAACTCAAAGAAGGCGATGTACTGGAAAGCAGCTTCTCTCAGTTTGCGGAAGATGAAAAGGATTTATTCAAACCGCTGATTACTGAACGTGATCAATATATGTCCGCCCGCCTGATTAAAGAAAGCAGGGAAAGTCAGTATCAACATATTCTCGCAATCGTTGGCGCCGGTCATATGAAAGGCATGCAGCACCAGATTGAAAACAGATGCATCCAGAATCCCGATAACACCATCGCCGAACTCGATACACTGCCAAAAACCTCAAACTGGATTAAATACTTACCCTGGCTTATTGTTCTGCTGATCCTGACCGGTTTTGTCATCGGTTTCATGCGCGGCCCGGAAATCGGAACGGCCATGGTTCTGGACTGGATATTGATCAACGGCGGGCTTTCCGCACTCGGCGCCGCTATTGCCATGGCACACCCTTTAAGCATCATCACGGCTTTTTGTGCCGCACCGCTGACATCACTGAATCCGACAATCGGCGCGGGCATGGTGGTTGCCGCAGTCGAAATGTATTTCCGCAAACCCACCATCGGTGATTTTAATCGCCTGCGCAGCGATACGACGACGCTGAAAGGATGGTGGAACAATCGCGTCACACGCACTTTATTGATCTTCATCCTGTCCACACTGGGTTCGGCAATCGGTACCTACGTCGCGGGTTACCGGATATTTGAGCGCCTTAGCGCCGTCTAAAGCGCTATTACCGGATTCTCCAGATAACCTATGTTCAGCTTTTTCGAACGGCTGATAAACCCTTTCCCGCCCGAACACCCATCCGAACCGCCCAAAGGGCTTTATCCATTCTGCCGCCATTACATCCGCGGAATAGAACCCTACCTGGTTTTAATGGCTTTCCTGACCACCTGTCTTGCCATCAGCGAAGCCATGCTCTATGCCATCCTGGGGCAAATGGTCGATTGGCTGTCGGAACAAAGCACAGCACAGTTTCTTGAAACCGAATGGCCGCTTCTGCTGGCCATGACGCTTTTCATTCTGGTATTCATACCGGTTATCGTGTCATTGCATTCCTTCGTCATCCAGCAGACACTCATGGGCAATTTCCCAATGCGGGTACGCTGGTTAGCGCATCGCTATCTGCTCAATCAGAGTTATGCTTTTTTTCAGCATGAATTCAGCGGACGCATTGCAACAAAAGTCATGCAGACAGCGCTATCCGTGCGTGAAACAGTCTTAAAGCTGCTGGACGTCATCTTGTTCGTCACCGTCTATTTAATTACAACCCTGTTACTCGTGGCTGACGCCGACCTGCGTTTATCCCTGCCGCTGCTGGTCTGGCTGATTGCGTATGTCGGCGTACTGTCGTACTTTATCCCTAGACTCAAGCATATCTCCACATTACAGGCAGATGCCCGCTCACTCATGACCGGGCGTATTGTCGACAGCTATACAAACATCCTCACGTTAAAACTGTTCTCCAGCAACGACCGGGAATCATCTTATGCGCAGTCCGGCATGCAGGAATTCATGGATACCGTACATCCGCAAATGCGCCTGGCAACCGGGCTGAACATATGCGTCTGGATCATCAATATGCTGCTCGTATTCGCAACCTGCGTACTCGGCATTCAGTTATGGATGGACCAGGCGATCGGCCCCGGTGCCATCGCTATCGTCATGAGCCTTGCAATCCGTCTGACCGGCATGTCACATTGGATCATGTGGGAAGTGAATAACCTGTTTGAAAATATCGGCACCGTTCAGGATGGACTCAATACACTGTCGAACACGCAAAGTGTCAAGGATGACACCGATGCCGGAACCCTGCACGTTACACGCGGCGCGATAACGTTTGACAACGTATGTTTCTCGTATCACGCACAGCAACATGTCACCGAAATCACCGAGGCCACCGGGAAAAACATCCCGTGGATTTTTTATAATCTGGATTTCAATATCGAGCCCGGTGAAAAAGTAGGTATCGTCGGCCGCTCCGGTGCCGGGAAATCGACGCTCGTTAATCTCCTGCTGCGTTTTTACGATGTCCAGCAAGGCGCTATCACCATCGACGGGCAAAACATCTGCAATGTCACTCAGGACAGTCTGCGCAGTAATATCGCCATGGTTACCCAGGATACGTCGCTCCTGCATCGCTCCGTGCGCGACAATATTCTGTTTGGAAAACCTGACGCAACGGAAGCGCAAATGATTGAAGCCGCAAAAAGAGCGCAGGCGCATGAATTCATCCTGACGCTCAAAGACATCAAAGGCCGCACCGGATACGATGCCCACGTCGGTGAACGCGGCGTAACACTCTCCGGCGGTCAGCGGCAGCGTGTCGCCATCGCGCGAGTATTATTAAAGGATGCGCCGATATTGGTGCTCGATGAAGCCACATCGGCACTTGATTCAGAAGTGGAAGCCGGGATTCAGCAAAGCCTTTATCAACTCATGAAGGGAAAAACCGTCATCGCCATCGCGCATCGCCTGTCCACCATTGCCGCGATGGACCGTCTCATTGTTTTTGATCAAGGGCGCATTGTCGAACAAGGCACGCACGCCATGCTGATTGCCAATAATCAACTGTATTCACAGCTGTGGAATCACCAGTCAGGCGGTTTTCTTGGCATCGAGTAAACATCCGCACATCCAATCACAACTCAGAATTCAATCGACAACTTTGCTTTTATCCTTTCATTCAATGCCCACACAATCACTGAAACCCGCCGAGATACGCATCCAGATCGACCCCGATTCACTTGGATTCAAAGACACATCCGCACTGGAACATCACCCGCTGTCATGGATCGGCCAGGAACGCGCGGAAAAAGCCGCACACTTCGGTCTGGCCATGCAACAACCGGATTATCATTTATTTGTGCTGGGAGAAGTCGGCAGTGGCCGTTCATCGTTACTGCACCAGGCCATGATGACCGAAGCGGCAAAACGCCCCGCTTCTCCGGATTTATGTTACCTGTACAATTTCATCACCCCCGAAAATCCGCTCGCCTTGTATTTACCCGCAGGGCAAGGGCGCCAGTTACGCCAGTGCCTGTCACACTTCACCCAATCGCTGCCCGACGAAATCACGCGCTGCCTGGATGGACAGGCATTTAAAATCAAACATGAAGCGTTACTGAAAAAATATGCCGATGCGGAAATCAAACATTATGCCAAACTGGATACCTTTGCTGAGAAACGTAATTTCTCTATTCGCCGCGAAGCCGATCAAATTGTTTTTACGCTGCTCGACGAGCATGGAAAAATCCTGACCGAGAATAATTTATTCAAATTACCCAAAACACGCCGGACAGAAATTAATCAGGCCGAGCAACAACTGCATACCGCAATTATCGATTTTTTTGAAGCCATTAAACACGTCAGTAGCGACAGAAATACGGCAGTCATGGCATTAAAGCGCAATGTCATCAAGCCATTCCTGAATCAGGAAATCAAAAAAATACGCGATAACCTGGATCGAAAAATCAGCAGCGACGCGCAATTAAAAACCTATTTCAGTCAAATCATCCAGGATATTCTGGATAACCTGCCGCTGTTCGAAACCAGTCGCGGAAAAAACGAAAAACAGCAGAATGAACTGGAACACGTGCTATCACGTTACCAGATCAATCTGATCGTGGACAATCATGCACTTTGCGGCGCACCGGTTATCCTTGAAGACAATCCGCTCATGCATACGTTATTCGGCAATATCGACTATCAGCCCGAACATGAGCAAATAAAAGCCGACTTCATGTGCATCCGTGCTGGGAGCCTCCATAAGGCGCATGGCGGTTTCATCATGCTGCATTTAAGTGATTTACTCACCGACACCGCCGTCTGGACAAAGCTGCGCCGTTTTTTACGCAGCGACCGCTTGCAAATCGAGGAGCAGGCATCAGTCCTGACCGCCAGCATACCGGCGCCGATCACACCGGAAGCCGTTCATGTGAATGTCAAAATCGTTCTGATCGGTTCCTCTGAAGATTTTTATGTTCTGCAGGAAGAAGATCCCGAGTTTATTCGCCGCTTCCGCATTAAAGTAGACTTTGCCGGCAGTTTCAAATCCAGCCCTGATACATATTACGCTTCGTCCATTTTCGTAGCCCGCATCTGTCAATCCAAACAATTGCCGCACTTTACTGCTGGCGCTGTCGCGCGGTTACTGGAAGAATCCCACCGCGAAGTTGACGATCAGACACAACAAAGCGCGATCTTTGCGCGCACGGAAATGTTGATTCTCGAAAGCGCCACATTCTGCAGCGCCCGCAACGGCACACTGGTTGAGTCCGCCGACATCACCGCCGCGCTGGCAGCCCGCACGTTACGCCATAACTACCCTGACCAGTGGTTACAGGAAGCCATCGGCGACGGCGATATCGCCATAACGCTGCAAGGCGAAGAAGTCGGCCAACTGAATGCCATTACCCAGATCGACATGGGCGACCACCGCTTTGGCACACCGGTGCGTATTACCGCGCGCACTTTCGCCGGTGAAAGCGGTCTGCTCAATATTGCGCATGAAGTCAATATGTCAGGCCCGATTCATGACAAAGGCGTATTGATTCTGCAAAACTACCTTTCCGCGCTGTTTGCGCATCTGGCGCCACTCGCACTCAACGCATCGATTGTTTTTGAACAGGAATATTCCGTCATCGAAGGCGACTCCGCATCCTGCGCAGAATTTTTTGCACTGATCTCTTCCCTGTCCAGGATTCCTGTCAAACAAAGCATAGCGATCACCGGCGCGCTGAATCAATACGGCGATGTCCTTCCGGTTGGCGGCATTAATGAAAAAATCGAAGGGTTCTTCAATATTTGTAAAAACAGCGGACTGACAGGCGAACAGGGCGTACTGATCCCCCATCAGAACCAGCGCCACCTCATGCTTGATTACACCGTGGTTGACGCTGTTAAGCAAGGCATGTTTCATATCTACACCATGAAACATGTGACTGAAGGCATCGACCTGCTGACCGGTCTGCCCTCCGGCATAATCGACAAAAAGAAAAAGAAATATTCAGCAAAAACTGTTCTGGGGTATGCGGAAAGAACCCTCATCGCTTTCCGGCATGCCTGCCTGGCCTCCCACAGCAGACCGGAATGATGGATTAACGTTAACGTGTTAAACCAGCCAATCGTGGTCAGCTCTGGTTTCGGCAGGAATGGCCAGGCGAGACAGGGGATTGAACGGGAAAATGGCCTCACACGTATAAGCACAATCAGACAGCAACCTTTGCGCTTTGTCAGCGGCTTCATGCTCAACCGGCAAGGTAAAAGCCAATATTGGCTTATGTTTTATTAACAGATACCTGATACGCTCCAACACAGCATTAACCGCTGTGCCATCATTAATGCAGATCAGCCTGACTTCACTTGCCATGCTTTCGTGGACCTGGATATCGCCCACAAATAACTCGGCAGTTTTAATTTCATTGATAGCAAACAACCGCGCCATCCGGCGTTTTGCAGGTTCATCTGATACAAACACAAGACTACGCTCGAAATGGGTTGCAAGTCTCGCCGTTGCGACTCCGTCGCCAGGCGCCACATCAATGAAGATACCGTTACCATGGTGCATCAGCACAAGAAGGCGAGCAAGATGCAGAGCGGACTCATCGAATGGCCACGGGACTATTGGTTCATGCAATCCACTGAGCATTTCGTTCTCAGCATTATGCAGAACCAGCGGGGAACAAAGTGGTTCGAGGCGAGGCAGTAAAGCTTCATTTTCAATCAGAAATGTTGCGATGCTCCCATCGTCACGGCCGCAAAGTAATCGGTAGCCGTTATCTAAAAATTGCGCACCCATCGGAAAAACAACGCTTCCTGCAAAATTCCACCCGAATTGATGAGCGCCCGTATTATAAGGTGCCACCAGGAGAGGAGAACGTGTAACCATTTTCGGCGTGAACGGTGCTTTGGCATCAAAAACACAAGCCCCGACAAAATAGAGCTTACGGCTTCCGACCCTGACTGATGAATGGTAAAAAGTGATCAGCAGAGCTTTTCCAAGAGAAGATGGCGCAGGCACAGGAACTGTCCCTCCCCGTATCTGGCCCCATGCCCATCCAAGGCCGGATCCCTGATAAACATTCTCAAAACTGCGCTGATTACTGGCAGTGCTGACATTCAAGGTCAATACTGTCCAGGGATCATGGGAATAGATGATTCCAATCTGTTCGGATGAAAGCGGAAAAGGAACCCAGTTCTTCTCCCAATTTTCATGAACGGCACCCGTGCTCGGTTTTTGTAACGGATTTTTGGGTAATTGCAGAATTTGGTGGATGTGCAAAAAATTAGGCGCATCGGTTTCATTAACTGAACACTCCGCGATGCACATTGATGCGCCACTGAAATGCCCGTCTTCGGAACGCTCAATCACACAATAAAAAATAAATACCCGGGATCCCACTACAACAGCTCGAGGATCTTCACCCCGAGCGAGCAATAACTGCGGCGTTCCGACAGGGCGAAGACCATCATCAAGTTCAATTGTCCAGGTCGTCCCCTTACCCGGAACAGGCGGAAAGTTGTCTCGCCGAATCACACCCAGCCAGCGCCCGGAAGGCAGCTGAATACAGCTCGGGTTAAACTCAATCCATTTCCCTGCATCAAGTGGCGGCCAGGTTTCAAAATTGCGCTGGTAATTAAGCGGCATCCACCGACTTACTACTGGCTCATTACCTTTTTTGAGATGTTTTTTTTTATTCTGGCAGGCACAGTATTTTGCGGCTGCAGTGTTTTTCTATATCGATCAGTGGACTCATAAGCGCCGAAATCAGCACGGTGACCAATCTGATCGATAAAGTGATCACACATTAAATAATATCGGGGCGGATTGTAAAGCGCTTCTGGAGAGGAATCTGAGACAAACCAGTCAGCCGTCAGATCATTTCTTACAAAGAAGGCATTGGCGCCGGTAATATTTGTTCCCACCAGGGTATATCCCCTTGTCCGGGCAAGTCCATCAAGAGCACTCAGACTTGCGCCCATGTAATCTGTTCCCTGCCATCTATAATTCGGATTAAAAACAGGGCATCTGATAACGCCAGCCGGGAATTTGGCATTGTATTCAATACAGATTACTTTGGGTTTCAACTCAAGCGCCTGTAACAAATAAAAATCCATGCCGTCTACATCAATAGAAAGAAAATCCAGTTCAACTTTTTTATCCGTGATTTTGCATAAACTTTCTGTAATAAGCTGGTTTAAGTTCTCCGGCATGGCGTATTCGTTCTGAATATGTACCTGCCCACTTTCAATCAGCTGCTGAAATTTTTCTTTGATTGCCGGAATTTGTGTTTCATCTGCTTCAATCCAGATTCCACGCCATCCCTGGTGGATCAGGAACAGGCTGTTGCATTCCAGGCCATTCTGTACCCCGATTTCACAGAAGGTACCCGTTGTAATGCCTATTCTTTTAAAAATTTCCGCCAGGATGCCGTCTTCATCATTCTGACTGTATACCTTGAATCCAAAAGGCTCGAGTCGCAATGGATCTGCGCGTAATGGCGCCAGAATGCGCTCAATCTCCTGCCTGGCAAGGTAACCGGAATTTCTCCTGACAGAATGGTTCGTGATCACCAGTTGTTGGAACAGGAGATTGAATAACTGAATTGTGGATTGGTCGACCATGTGATTGCCTTTTTTGATGAGCAGATTGGTTACGCAAATCTTGGGTGCTATCTGGTGCGAAGCATCTGAATGCCGCCATCGGATTGAACCAGGAAATCAATGTGCCGGTGGTGGTTCGGATGCTGGGCAATGACTTCATCGAGCAGCTCGAAACATTGATAGCCCAACCAGTGGAGGTGATTCATCAATTCAGTTCGTTGCTTTTGAAACCATTCATCACGCCAGGCTTCCAGAATCAGCGGCGGAAAGTTACTCGCTTCAAGTAATCCCGTTCCTCCTTTAAGGACACGCAGCTCAAAGCCTTCGACATCGATTTTGATGAGATCCACAAGTTTGGGGAAAGCAATGGAATCCAGCTTTTTCATTGTGACCTGTTCCGCCATATGGTTCTGATCCAGAGCAACGGCAGAAACTTTATTGCGAATATCCTGATCAAGGGAAAACCCGCCAATATTCTCGGATAATTGATAATCAACCATCGGAATTTCAATGAACCCGTCATCCTCCCCGATTGCCAGATGGAAGGCATGGACGTTATCAAGGCGGTTAAGAATCAGGTTGCCGCAAAGCTGGTAATAAACCAGCCGCTGTGCTTCAAATGCATACACGGAACCATTCATCTGCTGCAATCTCTGAGCAACTGAAACCGCATAAGCGCCAAGGTTGGCGCCGATATCAATAACCAATGGCGACTCGACATCATCATAGAACATATGGCTTATTGAAATTAACGGTTCAGCCCATGCACCTCTGGCATAAATAGTTCTGGATATGGCGTCCTGAGTGGAGAAAAGCAGATATTCCGCGGTATTTCCTCTGACTAAATTGACTCTGGGTAGCATGTTTTATCTGTTCGTTGATTGATCGTATATTGATTATTGTAATCTACGGAACAACAGGGACTGACGCGGATAAATCAAAGAAATCCCCCCTTTTTCTACCCTTGGCTTATCGACTGTTTGCGGCGAGTCCCTTGAGGCTCACCGGCACAAAACCTTCAACCCAGGATATTGATATTGCGCAAAAATCGCCTTGTCCCTAACAACCGAGCTTCTTCAGGGGCCATATCTGTTTCGGAAGATGTGTCGTGTTGCCTGTCTTAAATGGATGATTGTGTAACAACTCAAGCGCTGTTCTGGCCTGGATAAAATCAGGCTTTTGCTTGAGTACAGCCTGGAAGGCTTGCCGAGCACCTGCGGAATCATCGCTATCCTTAAGCAGTACGCCCAGATTAAACTGGGCTATCCATTTATCCCCTGAACAGGCGTGCTTAAGAAGCCATTGACGATAAATCTGAATTGCACCTTCGATATTACCTTGCTTCTGTAGCTGTTCAGCTTCGGTGGCAACATCGGTTATTTTTTTAAGCTTCTGCTGTTTTGAGGTTGAGGGAGATGCCGTGGTCTGAGTGATGCGTGTTTGCTGATCAAGGTTAGCTATGAGCCTGGTGTAGTGTGCCTCAAGATTTCTGGCGAACTGTGTTGTATTGAACAAAGGACTGTTTTCTCTGGCATCCGCGAGTTTCTGGCGCAGTGTTTTGCGTAACCTGGTATCTTGCGCCAGTTCAACGGCCTTGTTTTCGTAAGTGTCCAGATCATCCGTGATCAGCTCGGGCAAACCGGCGGCAGTCAGCAATGCGCCCGCCATGCGGGAGGCAAACGAGCGACCGCACAAGGTAAGAACAGGCGCGCCCATCCACAATGCATCATTGGCCGTGGTGCCGGCATTGAAGGGGAATGTGTCAAGAAACAGATCAACAACCCGATAGCGCGCCAGATAATCGGCAGGAACAGCACGTTCGGCAAAAATCAATCGCACCGGGTCAATTCCCCGGGTTTCAGAGTGTTTCCGGAGATTGGCTTCCGCCCACGGGTTATCCGCCAGCAACCATAAAACACTGTTGGGAACGCGCCGAAGAATATTCATCCACGTGGTAAAAACTTCCAGTGTGTATTTGTGGTTATTGTTGAAAGAACAAAATACGAATTTACGTCCGGGCAATCCGCAGGATTTTCTGGTCGGCGCGGGATTGACTTCACGCCTGCGATCGCTGACCTGATAGACATCCGGCATGTAGAGCGGTTTTTCGGAATAAAAACGGGCGTATTCCTCAGGAATCAGAAAACGATCCGCAATCACATAGTCGATGCACGGTAGTCCGGTCGTCGCAGGCAGGCCGAGATAGGTGATCTGCACCGGTGCCGGTCGGTGCGCCAGCATCCGGATTCTGGCTTTATTGGTTTGTCCGTGCAGATCGATGAGAATATCGATTTCGTGTTTCCGGATCAGCCGGGCCGATTCCACATCGCTGAGTTCATGAATCGGAATGTAATGATCCACCGCCTGGATGATGCGCTGACGTAAATTTGAACCGTCATCGGGTGACCAACAGAACGCATAGATCTCGAATTTATCCCTGTCATGCTGTTCGAGTAGTTCAACCATCAGCATGGCAACCGGGTGAGTGCAGAAATCTCCCGAGCAATAGGCAATACGGATTTTTTCGTGCCGGTAGCCGTTAGCCGGCGCAAGTTCGGGCAGGTTATCCGGTATTCTTGCCCGGCTGTAATTTAATGCCGCTTCAAGCTGCGTGCCGGGATCATCAGAGACATTCAGCATGGCCAACGCTGAAGTGGCTTTTCGCAATGCGTCTTCTCCAACCTGACCGACGGGGGCATAGATCGGCCATTGACATTGTTTCTGGCGCATGAAGATCAGATGATGAATGGCATCGGACTGATCCGGTTTCAGCAACAGGCTTTTTTCCAGCGCTTCACAGGCGGGCTGATATTGCTTAAGCATTTCCTGTAATCGACCGGTGTTATTGAGTGCAGAAACAAGCACCGCAAATTCATCGGGAATTTCAGGATCGGCGCTTTCTTCCACCAGCTTCCATTGAACCAGGGCGGCCTGAAAATTACCCTGACGTTCACAGGTCAGTCCAAGATTAAAACGCGCCGAAACAAAATCGGGCTTGATGGCCAGGGCCGCTTCATACGCCTGTTGCGCGCCGGAAGCATCGCCTTCTGAAAACAGGATAACACCCAGATTGAACCAGGCGAATCCGTTATAGGGCGTCTGGTTGCGCTCGAGCCAGGTTCGGTAGAGTACAGCCGCCAGGCCGGGTGGAAAATCCGGCTGACCGGCGTAAGTGACAAGATCGGTAAATGCAATGCGGTTTTGCCAGATACGCTGAATCCAGGTTGCGTAATCGGGCTGAAAAGTATGCGTAGTCACCTTAATACCCCCAAAGATAATGTCATGGCACTGCCTTTATGGGGCAATGCCATGACGGTTGTCAGATAGAGGTGATTCTAATACCTGACGGTATTATCCAAAGTGAAGAAAAGGGATCTGTTCTGTCGTCAAAGCTGCGATTTGAGTTGCTGTCAGCGCCCGAACCTGAGCAGTAGACAGCGCATCAACCTGGCCAGTCGTCAGATTCACGATCTGCTCAGTAGTCAGTGCGGCAATCTGACTGTTATTCAATCCGAGAATCTGTTCAGTCGACAAATTCTCAATCTGGCTCACCGTCAGTGCTTGAATTTGTGTAGCTGACAACGCTTTGATATTGTCGCTGCTTAATTGCGCCAGATCTTCAGTCTCTATTGCCTTGATCTGATGTGCGCCCATTGCAGCAATCTGCGCGTACTGCAATACAGCGGCCTGACTGGTGGTCAATGCTTCAATCTGACCCGTACCGAGGCCCTTGATTTGAGCAACGGTCATGGCGGAAACATCTTCAGTATCCAGTGCAGCAATCTGAGCACTGTCCAGGCTGTTCAACTGGGTAACGGACAGCGCGGCGACCTGGGTGCTGGTCAGTGCCTGAACGTTGCCGGTCGACAGATTAGACAGTTGCTCGGTGGTAAGACCTTTAATCTGAGCCGCGGTCAATCCCTGGACCTGTTCTGTGCCCAGGCTGTTGAGCTGATCACTTGAGAATGCAGCCACCTGCTTGGCATTGAATGCACCGATCTGGTCGCTGGTCATTAAAGCAAGATCAACCGTTTCGATACTGGCAATCTGGTCAATCGTCATTGCGCCGATTTGAGCTTTGGTCAGCACGCCGATCTGGCCGGTGGATAACCCTTCAATCTGCGCAGTACCAAGCCCTTTGACCTGAGCAGCAGTAAGAGCAGCGACATCTTCCGTATCAAGTGCGGCAATCTGATCGCTGTTAAGACTGTTCAGCTGGGTGGCGGACAACGCAGCGACCTGGGTGCTGGTCAGTGCCTGAACGTTGTCAGTAGACAGTGTGGACAGTTGATCGGCTGAGAGTCCTTTAATCTGGGCTGCAGTCAGCGCCTGGATTTGATCTGTGCCCAGGGTGTTAAGCTGCTCGCTTGAGAACGCAGCAACCTGCTTGGCATTGAATGCACTAATCTGTTCGCTCGTCATTGCAGCAAGATCAGCAGTTTCGATACTGGCAATCTGACCGGTTGTCAGTGCACCAATTTGGGCTTTGGTTAGAGCGCTGATCTGGCTAGTGGACAAACCCTCAATCTGCGCAGTACCAAGCCCTTTGACCTGAGCAGCAGTAAGAGCAGCGACAT
>CAYXFV010000001.1:97011-106009 GCA_964464365.1 uncultured Nitrosomonas sp.
GCGCTGATCTGGCTAGTGGACAAACCCTCAATCTGCGCAGTACCAAGCCCTTTGATCTGGGCAACAGTAAGGGCGGCGACATCTTCAGTATCGAGTGCAGCAATCTGACCGCTATCAAGGCTGTTCAACTGGTCAGCGGTCAAAGCAGCGACCTGTGTGCTGGTCAGTGCCTTGACGTTGTCAGTAGACAGTTTGGACAGCTGATCGGCTGAGAGGCCTTTGGCCTGAGCTGCGGTCAAATTTTTAATATCATAAACCAGCATGCCATCTGAAAATGCCTCAGCTTCAAATGCTTTGATCTGACTGGCGTTGAGGACAACCATGTCCTGTGTTTCGATAGCGGCAATCTGCGCACTGGTTAAGGCATTGATTTGTGCTGTGGAAAGCTGTTTGAAATCTGCTGTGGTCAGATTCATGATCTGTTCAGTGGTAAAAGCTTTGATTTGCGCTGGAGTAAATCCCTGGATGGTCGACATATGGAGCACCTCTTCTGTTAATTGGTGTTTGATAAAATAACGATTTGAATTAGTTAGCGGTCGCTTGGCAGATTTCTTTATGCTGCGTTGCAGTTAACCTGAGGTTGAGGCTGGACTAGGCTGGAATTAGCGCTGGAATCAGGATCACGCAGTCAACATGAATAATCGTATTGAATATGAAGCGCTTTTAGTGATTTTCAGTGATGATGGGAATTTGGGAATTACTACAAATTACGTATGCAATGCAGCCAGCAGATTTAATTTTAATACCTTGATCAGTTTTATTTCCCCAGCCGTAATACTTTCACTCGCAACGACCGGGCGATCCGCATAAATCAGGCCGACAGGCTGATTCTGCAGCACCAGCGGTAAAAACATAAAACTCCTGGTATCGGGTAATAATTGCTTATGCCATTCCGGCAATGCATTGCGTATCTTTGATTCCGCAGCATCGGATATCGCCAGATCGATATTCCGTTTCAGTGCGATACTGAATAAATCCGACGATGCCGAATCCGGAAAAACAAAGCCTTTTTGAATCTCATCGTGATTGAAACCCACTGAATTTTTCGCCTGGAATTGATGGGTCTGTAGATCCCGGACGCAAATCGTGACAAATTGAAAACCCAGGCTGCGATAATAGGTTTCAAGCACCTTCATCAGCAATGTGTTGATGGTGTAATGTTGTGAAGCCAGCAATTCCGCGACTTCCAGCACGCCGTCCAACAGCAGATCGGCCGCATTAGCCGGTTTATGGTTATTGCCGCAATCCGCCTTGCGATCAGTCCATGAACCTGCATCGCCGGTTATAACAGCCGATTCATCCTTTTCATGGTGCTCTGCCGATAGATCAGCATTCATAGCATCATGCTGCGCTTCATCGTCATGCTGCATGGCTCCGTTGCCGGTGTTAATGCTGCGAAACTGTTCGGCTGACTCACCCATGATATTTTGCAGCTTCGCGGTATCGATCTCCAGCGCATTTCCAAAACGCTCGAGCAGCTCTTCAATCTTTGGATCTGTCCACGATTCCGTATCATTGAGCGCCATCAGCGCCGCGCTGTTACTGAATTCGGTAACCTGCTGCATCCATTCGGTACGACTCTGCGGCGCTTTAAGTATCCTGCCCGGCATCAGCTTCACCGCCTGTATGATCGGATCCGGAATATGCCATGCCCGTAACGCAAATTCGGTCAGCCCGCTCAATGTACACCCCAGTTTCTCCATCGATGCCTTTGATTCGGTATACCCCCTTTCCGTCACCAGCCGCATTGTTGCCCGGTACAATTCATCATCATAAGCTGCCAGAACCAGCCTGCCCATATTTTTAAACAGCGCCGCGACAATCACCTCTTCAGCATTGGGAAACGCGCTGCGCTTAGCCAGATTGCGGCCTATCAGGCTCGCCGACATTGCAATCATCAATTCCGTGCGCACCGCTCTGGCATGTTTCTTCGGCATATCGTCGACGATGACCATCGCCAGCGCGCACTCTTTCACCGTATTCATGCCAATCAGCTGAATCGCTTTGGAGATACTCGTAATAGCCCGCGCCGTGGCGCGATAAGCCACTGAATTGGCCAGCCGAAGAATTTTCAGCGTTACAGATGGGTCGGTGAGAATAAAACTGGTCAATTGCTCCAATGACTGACCATCCGAAGATGTCCGCAGGAAAATCCGGGAGATGGAACTACCCAGCGCCGGCAAATCGGGATGGCTGTGAATCATGTCAATCAGTCTGTCTTTAACCGACGTACCGGCATTTGCAGGATTTACCGGCGTTGTATGGATATTATGAGGGGGATACAGAGTCATGAAGTCTATACAATAAATTCAGTCATTCTCATTCAACGGCATAATCGGCACGGGTTCCGGATTATCGTCATCAACCGGCTGGAAATCTGGCTTTACTCCAATAAACAAGGTGATAAACCATACTTAAAACCAGCCCGACAATATTATCCGACGCATTCTCCAAAAGTATACCGCCCGGAAAATCGGAACAATGCGGGAATAGAAGCCTAAAAATACCCTATAATACCCACCTTTATCGCGCCGCCACTGCCTCTGCCTGCAGTAAACCTCATCAAGATTTACGCACATGCCACAACAGCTTACTTTTCCTTTTCCCGGGTCAGTTCATCGTTCGTTTTTCTCATCCAACTCCAGCGATGCCCTGTATCTTGCGCAACTCGGCCAACACAAAAAACCGCTTACGGTCATCACCGCCAATGCCGCCGATGCGCAGCGGCTCATGGAAGAAATTCCCTTTTTCGCGCCTGAATTATCCATTCATTTATTACCCGACTGGGAAACACTACCCTACGACACCTTCTCGCCGCATCACGATCTTGTTTCCGAACGTCTAGCAACGCTCTACCAGGTCATGAACAAATCCTGTGATCTGCTGATCGCGCCGTTAACAACATCGCTGTATCGCATCCTGCCGCGTGAATATCTGGCTGCACATACGTTATTTCTTAAAAAAGGAGAACAGCTCGATATCAATACTTTACGCGCTCAGATGTCGCTGGCGGGCTACACGCATGTCACGCAGGTTTTCTCACCCGGAGAATACAGCATCCGTGGTGGACTGATTGACCTATTTCCCATGGGCAGCGCGGTACCCTTCCGCATCGATCTCATGGATAATGAAATTGATACGATCCGTACTTTTGATGTCGATACACAACGCAGCATCTATCCGGTCAATGACATCCGGCTCTTGCCGGCACGTGAATTTCCATTGGATGAAAAAGGCCGCACCTGTTTCCGCAGCAAATTCCGCGAAAAATTCGAAGGAGACCCCACTAAAAAACAAATCTATAAAGACATCAGCAACGGTATAGCGCCTGCCGGAATCGAGTATTATCTCCCCCTGTTTTTCGAACAGACTGCAACACTCTTCGACTATCTGTCGGAAGACACGCTCATCTGCCTGCACCGGGATGTACGCCCTGTACTCGATGAATTCTGGCGTGACACGCAATCCCGTTATCAATTGTTACGGGCTGATCCCGAGCGCCCCTTGTTACCGCCTGAAGCGCTTTTTCTGCCTGCTGACGGGTTCTTCGGCAAACTCAAACCTTATCCGCGCATCGAGATTCTGCCGAAAAACGAAAATGATCATGCCGAATCGATCTTTAATATACAGTGTTTGCCTACCGTACAGGTCAACCGGCATGCCGAAAACCCGCTGGAAAAACTGACTGCTTTTATCGATCGCTTCACAGATAGCGGCGGACGGATACTGATCCATGCCGAAAGCGTCGGCAGGCGGGAATTAATGGCCGATTACTTCAGTCAGTACCAACTGCGGCCAAGCCCCTGCGAAACTTACGCACAGTTTCTCGCCAGCACCGAATCGCTGATGTTATGCGCCTCCCCGTTGAATAACGGATTTATTCTGGGCGATGAAAAACTGGCACTCATCACGGAAGCCGAGTTATACGCAACGCATATCCAGGGACGGCGGGAAAGAGAATCACGCAAAACCACATCAACCGATAATATTCTGCGCGATTTGTCTGAAATCAAACCGGGTGATCCGGTAGTGCATGAACAGCATGGTATTGGCCGCTATATGGGGCTGATCAGCATGGATCTCGGTGAGGGTGAGCACGGCGAACTCAGCGAATTTTTATCGGTGGAATATGAAGGCGGTGACAAATTATACGTTCCCGTATCTCAACTGCACCTCATCGGGCGCTACAGCGGCGCATCCCCTGAATCCGCGCCGCTGCACAAACTGGGCAGCAGCCAGTGGGACAAGGCCAAACGCAAAGCCATGCAGCAGGTGCGCGACACCGCCGCCGAACTGCTTAATTTATATGCGCAACGCGCTGCACGGCAAGGCCATACGTTCAACCTGAATCAACATGATTATGAAGCTTTTGCCGAAGGTTTCGGCTTTGAGGAAACGGCAGACCAGGCGGCGGCCATTCGATCTGTCATAGAAGATTTGACTTCCGGCAAACCGATGGATCGCTTAATCTGCGGCGATGTCGGATTCGGCAAAACCGAAGTCGCCTTGCGCGCGGCTTTTGTTGCAGTTGCCGACGGCAAACAGGTTGCGGTACTGGTGCCAACCACACTCCTCACCGAACAGCATTTCCAGAATTTTTCCGATCGTTTCGGATTGGTTGCCGATCAATGGCCGGTAAAAATTGCGGAGCTGTCACGATTCCGCTCCGCCAAAGAACAAACCCAGGCACTGCACGAACTGGCCCAGGGGCAAATCGATATTGTCATCGGCACGCACAAATTGCTTCAGGACAGCGTTAAATTCAAGCAACTGGGCTTGGTCATCATCGATGAGGAACACCGTTTCGGCGTGCGTCAAAAAGAGCAGCTCAAAAAACTGCGCGCCGAGGTCGATGTCCTGACGCTCACCGCCACGCCTATTCCGCGTACATTAGCAATGTCTCTCGAAGGTCTGCGCGACTTTTCCATTATCGCGACCGCACCGCAGCGGCGGCTTGCGATCAGAACTTTTGTCAGCAATTTTTCCATGGGTATCATTCGTGAAGCATGTCTGCGCGAACTGAAACGCGGCGGACAGATTTATTTTCTCCACAATGAAGTCAGTACGATACAGCACATGCAGGACAAACTGACTGAAGTATTGCCTGAAGCGCGTATTCATATCGCTCACGGACAAATGCATGAACGCGAACTTGAACACGTGATGCGCGATTTTTATCAGCAGCGGTTTAATATTCTGCTCTGTACCACCATCATTGAAACCGGTATTGATGTACCCAGCGCCAATACCATCATCATCAACAATGCCAACAAATTCGGCCTCGCCCAGCTCCATCAGCTGCGCGGTCGCGTTGGCCGTTCGCATCATCAGGCTTATGCTTATCTGCTCGTCGCGGATGAACACGCGCTGAATGCCCAGGCTAAAAAAAGACTGGAAGCCATACAAGCGATGGAAGAACTCGGCTCAGGTTTTTATCTGTCGATGCACGATATGGAAATCCGTGGCGCCGGTGCAGTGCTGAGCGAATCACAAAGCGGCGAAATGCAGGAAATCGGTTTCAGCTTATACAGCGCCATGCTGGATGCCGCCATTCAATCGCTGAAAGAAGGCCGCGAACCCGACATGCAGCACCCACTGGGCATTGCTACTGAGATCAACCTGCATGTCCCTGCCCTGCTGCCGGAAAACTATTGCCAGGATATTCACGAGCGCCTGGTTTTATATAAACGCATGGCCAATTGCACACACGATGAACAACTCGATGATATGCAAAGTGAATTGACAGACCGTTTCGGCCTGTTGCCCGATGCTGCGCGCGCCTTGCTCGACAGTCACCGGTTGCGCATTGCGGCCAGGCCGTTAGGCATCATCCGTATTGATGCGCATGCGGAAAATATCCAGGTGCAGTTTAAGCCTGACCCACCGATTAACCCCGCAAAAATTATCCAGTTGATACAAAGCAACCGTGCATATTCACTCGCCGGGCCTGATCGACTGAAAATCCAGATGCCTATTCCTGAAGTCAGAAACCGCGTTCTGCACATTCAAAATCTGATCCAGTCATTACAGGCGCACTGAATTCGGTCTGCGGTCTGTGTCTGTTATCCTGCCTGTTCTTCATCATGTTCAGCTTTCTCGCTCGAAAAACGATATCCCGTTCCTCGGACGGTTTGCACGAGATCATCCTTGTTCACCTTTTCCAGGACTTTGCGTAACCGCCGGATATGCACGTCAACGGTTCTGTCCTCGATAAAAACGTGATCGCCCCAGATACGGTCGAGAAGTTGCGTGCGTGTATAAACACGCTCTTTATGCGCCATAAGGAAATGTAATAAGCGGAACTCGGTAGGCCCGAGCTTGACTTCATTGTATTTGGAACATGAATCGTCACAATACGCCAGAATACGATGCGTGGCCGGATCAATCTTGAGTCCGCCGACTTCAATGATCTCATCCGAAATTTCCGGAATGCGTCGGCGCAGCACGGCTTTGATACGTGCGGTCAATTCACGGGGCGAGAATGGTTTGGTGATGTAATCGTCAGCGCCCGCTTCCAGACCGGAAATTTTATCTTCCAATTCGATACGCGCGGTCAGCATGATAATGGGAATCACCTGTGTACGCGTGTTACGGCGTAACTGACGGGCAAATTCCAGCCCGCTCATATTCGGCAGCATCCAATCCAGCAAAACAAGATCCGGCAAAACATTATTAATCATCACCGTCGCCTGCTCGGCGTTACTCGCACAAATCGGCGTAAGCCCTGATTTCTTTAAGTTATACGATATTAAATCCTGGATTGCAGGTTCATCTTCCACGACCAGAACAGTTATAGACATCAGGTAACTCCATCGTATTTTTTTACTTGTCAAAATAGCGGCAGAAATCTTTGGCATAAAAATCCTGAGAATTCTGCGGTTTGACTGATACAGCATGATACAAAAACAAGATTACAATTTTGTGACAAGTCGTGTCATTCTGTAATAAATCCCGTGTTTACATTGAGATTCACAAGCTCACCACCAACCTGTGCAGTCTTAATATGTTAACAAGAACATCAGCTAGGCTGGAGTAAATGCAATGCACTCCAACATGTTCATACTATTCGCAGCTATGTTTACGTTGGGGTTCGCAAGCTCGCCACCAACCTACCCGGATAATCAGCAGTTTAGTTAAATATGAATCCTTTTTTATTACGATAAGTGTAATAATCTTCACCAGATTCATCCTTAAACGGAAATCCAGAGAATAATTCGGATATACCCGGTTTATTTCACATCATGAATGCAGTCACATTAGTGTACATTCCGAATGTGAGAAAACGCACATATATCATTGAGCAATTATATATACTGTTTTTGTCCCACTTACTATAAAAGGTATGTACATGAGAACTGAATCGTGCAGCACATTCTTAGAACCTGTTCAAGATCTCGATCAAGGGGTGCAGTGCAAGGCAAAATTGAGCGAAGAAGCGGAGCATACTTGAAGTATGTGAGCATTCTGAGCTCGATTTTAACGCAGCAATGCTGCCCTTCAGTGAGACCTTGAACAGGTTCTTAGCGACAAATGATTTATTACAAGGAGATTAGTTTTATGATGATCATTAATAACGCGGATACGAGAGCACCACAACGGATTTCCGGTACACCTTGGGACGAAGGCACTTTAAAAATTGATCAGAACATCGTATTTGATTTTGACAAATCCATTGTTGCAGGCAGCGGCAATATCATTATCAGCAACGGCGTCGATACGCGTGTGATTGACATCAACGACACAAGTCAGGTGACTTTTACCAGCGGTAAATGGGGCGGGTCGATCGTCATCGATCCCACCGAAGATTTGATTGTTGATACCCATTACAACATTCAGATCGCCAGTGGCGTGATTCTGGATATGGCGGGTAATGCTTATGAAGGCATTAACAATCCTGAGACACTTGATTTTATGAGCATTGTTTCTGACCCGTTGCTGGTCTCGAGTAATCCGTGGAATGGGGAAGCATTAAAAGCAGATAACGATATTGTGTTGTATTTTGATGAAACCGTTGTTGCGGGCAATGGTGTAATCATCATCAGCAATGGTTCAGACACACGCACGATAGACATTCAAGACACGAATCAGGTGATGTTTGACGGTAATGGCAGCATAACCATCAATCCGATCGATCATTTGATCCCGGACACCAGCTACGCTGTTCAGATCACAGCCGGCGCAATTCTGGATACTGACGGTCACGCCTATGCCGGAATCAATGACACTGAAACCTTGAATTTCATCACCACAGCACCCGAGCCCCGGCTGTACTGGAGCAACCTGTGGGATTATGGAACATTAAAAGCAGATAACAATATTGAATTGTATTTTGACGAAGCAGTTATTGCAGGCAGTGGTGCAATCATCATCAGCAATGGTTCAGACACGCGCACGATCGATATTCAGGATACGAGTCAGGTGACGTATAGTTATGGCCACATCATTATCAATCCGACCGATAATTTGATCCCGGACACCAGCTACGCTATTCAGATAACAGCCGGCGCAATTCTGGATACCGACGGTCACGCCTATGCCGGAATCAATGATACTGAAACCTTGAATTTCACCACCATCGGTCCCGAGCCCTGGCTGTACTGGAGCAACCCTTGGGATGATGGCATATTAAAAGCAGATAGCAATATTGAGCTGTATTTTGACGAAGCAATCGTTGCGGGCAATGGCGCAATCATCATCAGCAATGGTTCAGACACACGCACGATCGACATTCAGGATACAAATCAGGTAGTGTTCGACGGTTATGGCAGCATCACTGTCAATCCGATCGATGACTTGATCCCGGGCACCAGCTACGCCGTTCAGATCACAGCCGGTGCAATTCTGGATACTGACGGTCACGCCTATGCCGGAATCAACGACACTGAAACCTTGAATTTTACGACTACCGGCCCCGAACCCTGGCTGTACTGGAGCAACCCGGGAGATGATGGCATATTAAAAGCAGATAGCAATATTGAGCTGTATTTTGACGAAGCAA
>CAYXFV010000001.1:106109-110266 GCA_964464365.1 uncultured Nitrosomonas sp.
TCGTTGCGGGCAATGGCGCAATCATCATCAGCAATGGTTCGGACACGCGCACGATCGACATTCAGGATACGAATCAGGTAACGTTCGACGGTTATGGTAGCATCACTGTCAATCCGATCGATGACTTGATCCCGGACACCAACTACGCTGTTCAGATCACAGCCGGTGCCATTCTGGATACTGATGGTCACGCCTATGCCGGAATTAGCGACACCGAAACATTGGATTTTATGGCGATTGGCCCCGGGCCTTTGCTGCACTGGAGCAACCCATGGGATGATGGAACATTAAAAGTAGATAACAACATTGAGTTGCATTTTGATGAAATGGTGGTTGCGGGCACTGGGAATATTATTATCAGCAATGGAACAGATACCCATTCCATCGATATCAACGATTCCAGTCAGGTGACATTCAGTGGTGGCAAGGCGACAATTGGCATGGTGACAATTAATCCGGTTGATGATTTGATTTTGAATACCAACTATCATATTCAGATTGCGCCGGGTGTAATTCTGGATAATGACGGCCATGCTTATGCGGGGATCAGCGATCCGGATACGCTTAATTTCACAGCAATCGGCTCCAATCCTCTGCTGGCTTTTAGTTATCCCGAAGATGATGCAACCGAGGTATGGGTGGGTAGTGATATTCACTTGTATTTTGATGAAATGGTGGTTGCCGGCACTGGGAATATTATTATCAGCAATGGCACCGACATTCGCACGATTGATATCCAGGATACCAGTCAAGTTATGTTTGACGGTTATAGCAGCATCTTTATTAACCCTGCGATTGATCTGGTGCCGGATACTGACTATTTCGTACAGATGGATAGTGGCACTATCACGGATATGGCGGGTAATCCTTACGCTGGCATACACGATACAACCACTTTGAATTTTACGACAACAGATTCTCCGGTAACGACGATGATATTCCAGCCACTACTACTTGAGCCAATGATGTTTTAGCAAAGATTCTGATTGACCCGCATGATTCATGCTTTGAGAATCATGCGGGTTTTTTGTATTTCTGCGTGCTGGAATAGCGCCCGGGCTGAAATCGACAATGGAGCGTCCTGACCGTGTCAGAACATGATAAAACGGTGCCTGCCCTGCTACAGGCCGCGTTGCGCTGCTATCAAAACAGACAATTTGAAGAAGCGATCGAATACTGTCGCAAAATTTATGCGCATGCGCCGCAACAGGCCGATGCACTTCACCTGACGGCTATTATTTACGCGCAAAACCGTGAATTTCCACTGGCGAATGATTTTTTTGACAAAGCGATTGCAGCCGCGCCGCAAAGGGCGGATTTTTACAGTAATTATGGCAATGCCCTGTTTGAACAAGGCCGTTTCGAAGAAGCCATGCGCTACTGCCAGCGATCACTTGAGTACGATTCTTCAAATGCCGGAACGCACAATATTGTCGGGGGTATTTTATTATCGACCAACCGAGTAAACGACGCGGTTGAGCATTTTCGCAGGGCACTGGCATTACACCCCCGGAATCCCCCGGTGCTCAACAATCTCGGCAATGCTTTACAGAAGATGAAAAAAACCGAGGATGCAATAGACTGTTATCGCAATGCACTGAGACTTCGGGAAAATTATCCGGAGGCACATAACAACCTGGGTTTGGCGCTAAAACAGCTTGATAGAATTGATGAGGCCAGAAAGCATTTTTTGCGTGCTGTTACGTTGCGTCCGGATTTCATTCAGGCAAAACACAATTGTATGGAGGTTGATCCGGCATGGTGCGTGCCGCTGGAAAGTAAGCGTCTATTTTTACGGCGTTATCAAGGGGAAGATGCCGCCTATCTGCATCAATGCTACATGAATGTATCATTTATGGATTTATATAACCGCTATATCCCGCGCCATCAACACACTGACGATTTGACAGTAACATTGTCACAGGCCTATGAAAAGCACCCATGTCAGCTCAAAACGGTCGACTGGATTATTTTCAGGAAATTAACCCGGGCACGTATCGGCATTGCTAATCTGGTTGATATTCAATATCAGCACAGGCGTGCAGAATTTCAGATTGGCTTACCGGATCCCGCCGATCATACCCACGGAATTGCCCTGGAAGCGACCTTGCTAGTGCTTGATTATGCATTTAACCATGTAGGATTGAATAAAATTACTACGGTTGTGTACGGTCACAATATATCTTCCCAGAAAAATGCGCTGGCATTGGGATTTGTGCAGGAAAGTTACTTGCGGGAGCAACTGATAGACAAGACAAATGGAAAGTGTATTGATTTGTTCGGCAACGGCATGACATTGAGCGATTTTCGCAAAAATAAAAAAATCTCCGCATTATCAAACCGTCTCCTGGGCAGGAATATTACGGATTCACAAGCATTCACGGATTAATGCCAGCAAGCGGAAGTGGAACTACTTTAACCTGCAATCCATTGTCGATGCACTCAAGCAATCTGCTTAATGACGCAATGGTAAAATACAAATGAAACATTTTTTTAACCAGATCAAAACAGAATCAAGTTCGAATATTCAAATTCAACTGTCTTCTTTCAGACTCATTTCTGTATTGGAAAATACTCACCTATCCATATTGACTATTACCTGTAGAGCACTTAAATTCAATGAAACGTTGTATTTCACAGTATTTAAATGATTCTTTGGTAATATTCATATCGGAAGAAGATAAAATATTTGCCGGCAGATTGCTTGCCTTGCGTAAGCAACGTGGCTGGTCACAACCGGAATTAGCCAAAAAAATAGGCATTTCCGGCGCTATTATCGGCCGCTATGAACGCGGTGAAATCACGCCATCAATCAGGCGTTGCACAGAAACCAACCGAAGTGCTTCAGGTTACACTGGATTACCTGGTAGGGGATAACGAAACCAACACGGTTCAGGATAAAACCGTGTTGGATCGATGGCAATCTCTGGAAACGCCCAGTACGAAAAATCGTGAGCGTATTTTATATGTTATTGACAGCCTAATGCGTGATACCAGAACCCGCCAGGCATATCGGACAGACACATAACGGGTCAATCGTCATGCAAACACAACAAATTGAACAAGTCTTTCAAGAACTTCAAACACTGACACCTGAACAGGTTAATAAGGTTGAAAATTTCATTGATTTCCTGAAACAGCGAGATGATGAACATCAATTAACTCGCGCTGCTATGAGCACCTCAGAAACATCATTAAGCACAGTTTGGAACAATCCTGACGATATCAAATACGACCAGCTTTGAGTTCGGACAGATTGTGCTGATCTGTTTTCCGTTTGTTTATCGATGTTACTCTAGGACAGCAAGCTCGACTTCTTCCTGAATCGGCCCGGGATTGCCGGAGACTCTATTTCTTGAGAGGATAGAGTAATGAAAAAACAAATGAGATATTCACCGGAAGTACGGGAACGCGCAGTCCGGCTATTGAGAGAACACCAGGGCGAGTATGCGTCGGAGAGGGCAGCACTGGAATCAATAGCATCGAAGATTGGTTGTAGTGCTGAGACGCTGCGTAAATGGGTACGACAAACAGAGACTGATCAAGGTATTCGAGGCGGCATGTCAACCTCGGAACGTGAGAGACTCAAACAACTGGAGCGCGAGAATCGGGAATTAAAGCGTGCCAATGAGATATTGCGCAAGGCGTCTGCTTATTTTGCCCAAGCGGAGCTCGACCGCCGACCGAAATGACAATGGTATTTGTCGATCAACACAAGGAACAGTATGGGGTCGAGCCGATCTGCAGGCAACTTCAGATTGCCCCATCGAGTTATTACGAACACAAGGCTCGTGAACGCGATCCTGACCGGCTACCCGATCGCATCAAACGAGACAAAGCGCTTGAACGGGAAATACAGCGCGTATGGGACAGCAACTTTAAAGTCTACGGCGCTAACAAAGTATGGCGGCAATTGATACGTGAAGGTATTCAGGTTGCCCGCTGTACCGTCGAGCGACTGATGAAGAAGCTTGGAATACAAGGCGTCAGACGCGGTAAAAAGTGCTGGACGACGATTGCAGATGACTTGTTTGACCGGCCAACAGACAAGGTTAATCGACAATGTGTAGCGACCCGCCCAAACCAGCTATGGGTTGCGGATATCAGTGTGCCGCAGCAAGCGGCGTAAGAGATGAGGGTGTGGCCCCTCGCAATCG
>CAYXFV010000002.1:0-30297 GCA_964464365.1 uncultured Nitrosomonas sp.
CCAAGATCAATTGTTTAGCCGAAGATTGAGGGCTTATCCCGAACTCAGGTTATTTAAGTTTTGAGATGAGCCTGACTTGCCCGTTGCAGGCGATCTGCAACAGCCAGCCAAGCCGGTTTTTGTGGTGGCGATTCCACCAGAATAAAATCAAGTCCGATCTGGTCGCACTGATGGAGCGCCGCATAGAGTTGTTTGCCGTATTCAACCGGATCGGGCGGCATGGCAATATGCCGGATTTCCGGCGCGCTGAGTGAACGAGGGTCGATATCTGACCAGGTGATGACGGTAATCTGGAAATGCTGTTCGGCAAGCTGGCGCGCGAGTGGACATAGTTCCGCCTGGGTATGCAGCCTGAGCGGTGTCGATGGCGCATAGTGCGCTGGCAGCGAGCCGGAAACGCGAATCGCCTGCCGGGCGCTGTGGTGCGCGAGAATCACGGGTTGATTCAGGGCCGATTCTATTGCCGATACGGCGATGCCGCCAGGCCGCAGGATCGAAACTGTTTGATGATCGACATGGACTATGGTGCTTTCCAGGCCGATTGCGCAGGGGCCGCCATCCAGAATCATATCCACTTTTCCAGCCAGCGTGGCCTGCACATGCGCCGATGTGGTCGGGCTGATTTTACCGTACAGATTGGCGGAGGGCGCCGCGATTGCTTTTTCCGGGTGAATCGCATTGAGCAACGCAAGCGCAATCGCATGTGCGGGCATTCGAATGCCTACGGTATCCTGTCCACCTGTCACGCAGTCCGGAACATGTCGGCTTCTTTTCAGGATTAATGTCAGTGGTCCGGGCCAGAAACGTTCGGCGAGCATCCAGGCTGATTCGGGAATGTCCTGTGACCAGTATTCCATGCGCGCAATGCCGCCGATATGCAGGATTAACGGATGGCTGGCCGGGCGCTGCTTGATGTCGTAGATTTTCCGTACAGCCGCAGGATTGGTCGCATCCGCGCCCAGGCCGTATACCGTTTCCGTGGGAAAAGCGACGATTCCGCCATTGTCCAGAATGACCGCTGCCGCACTAATCCGGTTGCGCTGTTCCTGATCCAATTGATTCAATTGAATCGTGTTTGAATGCGTTTTATTGGGCATTATGATGCCGCATGTCCTTGTAGCCATAGCCCAGAATACTCTGTGCGTAGTAAATAACGAAGTAGCAGAGCCGGTACAGCGCATGATACAGCCAGGGCTGCGACCGCCAGTGAAAGCGGATAACCGGTGCCGATTCCTGCGTTATCGCCTGCATCAGGTTTGCCCTCAGTTGATATGCAAAGGCTTTGTCCATAATGACCAGATTGGCTTCGCGTGCCAGCATCAGGCTGAAAGGATCGATATTGGAAGAACCTACCGTCGACCAATAGTGGTCAATGACAGCAACCTTGGCGTGTAAGTAATGCCGGTTATATTCATAAATTTTGATACCTGCGTCCAGCAGATTGCCATATAGCGCATGTGTTGCGTAATGCTGCAACCGGTATTCGATTTTTCCCTGTAACAGCAAAATGACACTGACGCCGCGGCGGGCTGCTTTGTTCAGGGCATTGCAAAAATGCCTGCCGGGCAGAAAATATGCATTGGCGATGATGATTTCAGTGTTCGCCTGATTGATGGCGTCGAGATATGCGTGTTCAATATCATGGCGGTGCCGGAGGTTGTCGCGAATCAGGAAACTGGCCGGTTGATTGCCCTTATTGCTTTTAGGTGTTAAAGGTGCCGCCCATTTCTTTGTGTTGATCCAGCGTTTCCTGAAGTGCGCCCACGCAACGATCATCCATAAACGCCGTGCCGCGTAATCTATTTTTTCCAGTACGGGGCCTTCGATCGACACCGCATAGTCAAGGCGCGGTATCCGTTCGTGTGGATGGTCGTAGTCGCTGACAATATTGATTCCACCGACAAAGGCGACGCGTGCATCAATGACGGCCAGTTTGCGGTGCATGCGGCGCAGACGGTAGCGGCGGAATCTAAAAAAGAAATCCTCGCGCCGGTAAATCAGCAGTTTGATATTGGCGTTCAGCAGATGCTGAATAAAAATCCCGGGTAAATGATAAGAACCGTATCCGTCGATGAGCAAATGCACGGATACACCGCGCTGCGCCGCGCGGATCAAGGCCGCTGCAATCCTATGGCCGATAGCGTCATCCTTGAAAATATAGGTTTCCAGGTGGATTTCCATTGTCGCAGCATCAATGGCACGCTCCAGCGCCGGGAAGAACGCATTGCCGCTGCATAACAGCCTGAGTTTATTGCCTTCAGTGAACCCGGTTTGATTCATCGGCGAACGACATTGGTGGATAAAGCGGCATGGTCGGATGTTTTCGACCAGGGATAACCATGATGCACATGGGTATTCTCAATATGAAATCCGCGCACATAAATGCGGTCAAGCCGCAATATCGGCAATACCGCAGGGAAACTGCGCGCGGCCCTGCCCGTGGTGAATTCAAAGACTTCCGTCAGGCCCAGTGCATCGGTGAGTATGGCGCTGGTTTTTTCGTTCCAGTCGTTAAAATCGCCGGCGATCACCAGTGGCGCGTGGTGCGGAACCATTTTCCGGATGCGATTGTTCAGTGCCCTGAGTTGTGCATGCCTGCCGCGTTTGAACAATCCAAGGTGGACACAAATGCAATGCAGGTTATCTTCCCATTGCGGAATGCTGATTTCACAATGCAGCAGGCCGCGGCTTTCGAAACGGTGTGCTGAAATATCCTCGTTCTCCCAGAAAACGATAGAGTAACGGCTTAAAATGGCATTGCCATGATGTCCCGCGTCATAAACCGCATTTTTGCCATAGACGGATTCAGGCCATACGGAATCCGCCAGGAACTCGTGCTGACTGCCCTGGGGCCAGTCGTTGAAACGCTCGGCATGTCTGGCATGGTGTCCAACCACTTCCTGCAGAAAGACGATGTCGGCATTCAGGTCGCGCAGATGGTCGCGCTGTTCGTGCACGATCAGGCGCTGATTAAAACCGGAAAATCCTTTGTGAATATTGTAAGTGGCGATATGTAATTTTCTGAACACGGCAATAGGCAATATCGAATTAAAAGTGATCAATCGGTTGCAGAGCGTTTATTTCTGAATAGACCGTCATTAAAACCAGAAAATCCGTTTGCTCTGTAAATAAACATTCAATCAACAACCTGTCAAGCAAACATGTTGAGCGCTGGAAACAACGGAATTTAGCATATTACAGTGGGTTCGATGCATAGCATAAAATACGGGTTCAGTGCTTTTTTCAACCGGCTAGCAGACAGCATAGGTATTCAGCTCCCGGCGCGCCTGCCGGTAATCCGGATAAATGGCAGCGACCAGCCGCCAGAATGCAGGCGAATGATTCATTTCGATCAGATGACAGAGTTCATGGGCGATAACGTAGTCGACCAGATGCAGCGGCAACTGAATCAGGCGCCAGTTCAGCCGTATGACACCGCGGCTGTTGCAGCTGCCCCAGCGCGTTTTTGCATGCGACAGCCTGAAGTGTGGTTTCGTGACGTTTAACCTGCCGGCATAGCGCGTCAGGCGTTCGCTGAAGCAGGCGATCGCGTGTTGCTGATACCAGACGCTGATCCATTTTTGCACAAACTCCGGTTTCAGGGCGTCATCCGCTGCGGATGAATGTGGTGCTGCATTGCTGGCCGCGGGCGTCATATGCACTTGCCCGCGGGCATTGATTGCGGGTTTCCAGAGATCTCCCAGCATCGGGTACAGTGCGCAATCATCGTTCGCGATGGCCTTCAATGGTTTTCTGTCATTCCATTCAGTCAGTTTTTGCTGTATCCAACGGGCCTTGGTATGCACCAGCTGATCAATCTCAGATAGGGATAAGCCCATCGGCGCGCAAACCTGTACGCCGCGGTGGCTGATCCTGATGCCAATGGTTTTGCGGCTGCTGCGCTTGAGCTGATACGCAATTTTTTTGTCAGCCAATGGGATGTGCTGCATATTCTGCACCATCGTTGATCTGTTCAGGACTAATTTGCCGCCGGTTTGTGCTGACTGATCCGCGCCATTTCACTTTCGATCCAGTGTTCCACCTGTGCGTTGAGCGCATTCGGTTCCATGCCGGATGGATCAATCGGTTGACCGATGCTGACGGTGATCGTGCCGGGCTTTTTGATAAAAGCGTTGCGAGCCCAGAATTCGCCGGCGTTATGCGCTACCGGTACAACAGGCACGTTGGTGTGTGTGGCAAGCCAGGCGCCACCGATGCGGTATTTACCTTTCTGACCGATGGGGATGCGCGTGCCTTCCGGAAAAATCACTACCCAGAAACCCTGTTTTAATCGGTCGAGACCCTGTTCGACCACCTGATCCAGCGCGCTTCTTCCCGCGCTGCGGTCGATCGCGATAGGGCTGGTCATCGCCAATCCCCAGCCAAAAAAAGGAATGCGCAAAAGCTCTTTTTTCAATACCCAGACCTGCGGCGGAAAAATCTTCTGGAAAGCCAGTGTTTCCCACGCCGATTGATGTTTGGACAGTATGATGCTGGGTGTGGCGGGGATATTTTCCGTGCCCAGAATGCGGTAGCGCAGACCGCAGATATGTTCCAGCAGGAATAAAATCATGCGCGTCCAGGTTGATGTAATGCGGTAGCGGTTATGCGGCGAGAGCGGAAAACAGGCCAATGTGAAAACCGCGTAAGGCGGTGTGATAATCATCAGCAGCAACATATACAGCGTGGAACGTAACAGCGCCGCCAGCATCATGCGTTTCCTGCAATCGCGTCAACAGCAGCGGAGAGGTCGTCAAAAATCAGCGTGCGCGGCGGTAACTGGTTTCTTTCCTGCGTGATTCTGCCTTTTCCGGTCAGTAACAGAACCGGCAAAGCGCCGATGGTATCGGCGACCTGAAGATCGCGCAGCGCATCGCCGATGATGGGTACATTTTTCAGATCCGTGCCATACCGCTGTTTGATCTCTTCAAACATGCCGGTTTTGGGTTTGCGGCAATTGCATTTATCGGTGCTGGTATGCGGGCAGAAAAAGATGGCGTCAATGCGTCCGCCGGTCTGGGCGATGGCTTTGTACATTTTGTCGCTGATCGCGTTGAATGTCGCGATATCCAGCAATCCCCGCCCGATGCCGGATTGATTGGTGGCGGTGATGACGCGATAACCGGCGTGCGTCAGGCGTGCGATGGCTTCCAGGCTGCCGGGAATAGGCAGCCATTCATCGGGTGTTTTAATGAAGGTTTCGCTGCGCTGGTTGATAACACCGTTATGATCAAGAATCACCAGTTTCATATCAATTCGCCAGCCTGGACAGATCGGCCACCCGATTCATGGATTGGTGCATCAATTGGAGCAGGCATAGCCGGTTTGCGCGTAAATCGGCATCGTCGGTATTGACCATGACATGATCAAAAAATGTATCAATCGGTGTCTTGAGGGCGGCCAGCGTTTGCAGTGAGTGTGTATAGTGGCCGGATTCAAAAGCGTTGTCGGCAAGCGTTTTTGTACTTTGCAGCACATCATGCAGCGCGGTTTCCGCGGGTTCCTTGAGCAGGCGGATATCGATTGCAGCAGGAATTGGGATACCGTTTTTCGCGTTTTTCTCCAGAATGTTGTGCACGCGCTTATTGGCGGCTGCGAGGCTTTCCGCTTCGGGAAGTTGCTTGAATGCGCGCACAGCCTCGAGTCTTTTCGGGATATCCATGAGCACTTTCGGCGATTGACTCAGCACCGCGTCAATTTCCTGAATCAGATAGCCCTGATCACGCAGACTGCCGGCCAGGCGGTCATAAATAAACTGTAATGGCGATTCGGCGGTTTCCGGGTATTTGTCGTCAAACGCGAGGCGCGCTTCCTTGAGCAGAAAATCCAGCGACAGCGGTAGTTCTTTCTCAATCAGCATGCGGATGATGCCCAGCGCATGGCGGCGCAGTGCATAAGGATCTTTGTCGCCTGTCGGAATCTGGTTGATGCTGAACAATCCGGTCAGCGTTTCAAGCTTGTCAGCCAGTGCGACACATAGGCCGACCGTATTGCGCGGCAGGCTGTCACCGGCAAAACGCGGTTTGTAATGATCCTCGATTGCTTGCGCGATCATTTCGCCGTGACCGTCATTCAGTGCGTAGTAATGCCCCATGACGCCCTGCAATTCAGGAAATTCGCCGACCATTTCCGTAAGCAGGTCGGTTTTCGACAGCAGCGCTGCCTGGCCGGCTTCATCGGCAAGCGCTTCGCCACCGAGCAACAGCGCAATCGAACGGGCGATAACGCGGACACGCTGAATGCGTTCACCCTGCGTGCCGAGTTTGTTGTGGTACACCACATGGTTCAATCCGGGGATGCGGGATTCCAATGTTTTTTTGCGGTCCTGGTCATAGAAAAATTTCGCATCGGCGAGGCGTGCGCGCACCACGCGCTCGTTTCCGGAAATCACAAGACCGGGGTCTGACGGCCGGATATTGGCAACCAGCAGAAAACGGTTGGCGAGCGTTTCGTCAGCGTTCATCAGCGGGAAATATTTCTGATTGGCTTTCATCGTCAGAATCAGGCATTCCTGCGGCACTTCCAGAAATTCAGATTCAAACTGGCCGACCAGCACGTTGGGCCATTCAACCAGCGCAGTGACTTCATCCAGCAATGCGGCATCCTGGCGCAGAATGAGGTTTTCTTGATCGGCGGCAGCGGTCAATTGCCGCAGGATTTCCGCGAGGCGATCGTCAAAACGCGCGATAACCGCGCCTTCTTCCATTAGTTGTTGCGCGTAGCTGTCGGCGTCAGCGATCGGAATCACAGTGTTTTTTGCTTCAAAACGGTGTCCCCGGGTTTCGCGACTTGCGTCAAGACCCAAAATACATACCGGTACGATATCCGCACCATGCAGCGCAATCAGGCTATGCGCAGGGCGTACGAAATGGACGTTGCTCCAGCCGTCGGCCAATTGATAAGTCATCACTTTTGGAATCGGCAGGCGCTCGATGGTTTCCGCAATCGCGGCTTGCAATCCTTCAACCAACCGGGCACCGGGCACAATGCTGTCGAAATACAACACTTCCGATTTGTCTTCCTGCACGCGTTTCAGGTTATGTACGGCGGAAGCATCGGCACCGAGGCTGGCCAGTTTTTTTAATAACGGCGGTGTCGCTTGCCCGTTTGCGTCCACTCCTACCTTTACCGGCATCAGTTTTTGCGCAACCGGTTTGTCCGCCGCCTGATCCGCAACGCCGGCAATCCATACCGCCAGGCGCCTCGGTGAAGCGAAAACTTCCTTCGGTGCATCGGCATCAATTAATCCCTGCGCCTGCAGGCTTGCCGCGATCAATTCGGCAAAACTGTCGCCGAGTTGTTTGAGCGATTTGGGCGGGAGTTCTTCGACCAGTAATTCAACCAGTAAGTTTTTTGTAGTCATACTGATGCTGCAGTTGATGAAGGTTGCGATTGCGGAATCTGTGCCACCCATTCGCGTGGCGCCAGGGGAAACGGCGGATCGAGGCGCTCTCGGCTTGCGTAATAGGCTTGCGCGACGCTACGCGACAGATTGCGGATACGACCGATATACGCGGCGCGTTCGGTGACTGAAATCGCGCCGCGCGCGTCGAGCAGATTAAAGGTATGCGCGGCTTTTAAGATTTGTTCGTAAGCCGGCAGCGCCAGTTGTTGTTCAATCAGATGTTGCGCTTGTTTTTCATGGCTGGAAAACGCATTGAACAAATAATCGGTATCGCTCTGCTCAAAGTTGTATTTCGATTGTTCCACTTCATTCTGGTGATAAACATCGTGGTAGGTCAGCCCGTCAGTCCAGATCAGATTGTAAATATTCTCGACACCTTGCAGATACATGGCAAGCCGTTCCAGACCGTAGGTTATTTCACCGGTGATCGGCCTGCAATGGATGCCGCCGACCTGCTGAAAATACGTGAATTGCGTGACTTCCATGCCGTTCAGCCAGGCTTCCCAGCCCAGCCCCCAAGCCCCCAGTGTTGGATTTTCCCAGTCATCTTCCACCAGCCGCACATCATTTTGCCGCAGATCAAGCCCCAGCTCGCGCAGGGAATCGAAATACAAATCAAGGATATTTTCCGGGGCGGGTTTCAATACCACCTGGAATTGGTAGTAATGTTGCAGGCGGTTCGGATTGTCGCCATAACGGCCGTCTTTCGGGCGTCGCGATGGTTGCACATAAGCCGCTTTCCACGGTTCGGGTCCCAGCGCGCGCAGAAATGTCGCGGTATGGCTGGTGCCCGCGCCGACTTCCATGTCGTAAGGCTGTAAAATGGCGCAGCCTTGCCTGCTCCAGTAACGTTGCAGGGTGAAAATAATGTCCTGAAATGTCGGTGTATTCATGAAAAAATGCAGTTGTGCGGCAGCAATGATCGAGTAACGGATTTTACAGGGTTTTCCAGACGGCGGGTATCGCCTGCATCGGCTTTTTCACGCGCTTTTGCGCGGCGGGTTACCTGCGGTATCAATCAGAAAAAAGAAAGCAGCTTTTTAAGCTGCTTTCTGTGTCTGTTTTTGCGGCATTTTTAATCAATGTTGATCATCACCTGATTCCGGCCTTTTTTCTTGGCCCTGTACAGTGCCTTGTCGGCAGCGTCGCTGACGCTTTTCGCGTCCGGGAAATGCCGGATATCCGCGATGCCGCAACTGAATGTGACGGTGAATTCTTTGCTATCGCTCATATGAATCAGGCGGGAAAATACTTTGCGGATTTCGTCGATCACCTTGGAGGCGTCGGGTGCGTCGGTATCCGTCATGATCACGGCGAACTCTTCCCCACCGTAGCGGCCAACGATATCGGTCCCGCGCAGGCGTTGTTTGAGTAAGCGTGCGAGACTCTTGAGTACGCGATCTCCTGCGGCATGACCGTGTTTGTCATTAACTTTCTTGAAGAAGTCGACATCGACCATAGCAAAGGATAGAGGCGTTTTTAACCGCGTCGAGCGTACGATTTCCCTGCTGAGCTGTTCTTTGATGGCGGTGTGGTTGAATAATCCGGTCAGTCCGTCATGTACCATCAATCCGCGCAGTAAACGCGCCCGCCTTACGCGTAGGGTAACAGTCGATACCAGACGTCTCGGTTCGACCGGTTTGACCATGAAATCATCGCCTGCCAGACTCATGGCTTCGGGCTGCGTGCTGAAATCGTTTTCCGATGAAAGGTAAACAATCGGCAGGTTGAGTAATCCGTCAATCTGGCGTATGGCTTTTGCCAGTTCCATGCCGTTGCATTCCGGCATGTAAACATCAATCAGAATAACGTCAGGATTGAATTCCAGTAAGGTTTTCATCAGCGTATCCATCGTATTGACTGTTTTTACAGTCATACCGGCCAGTTCGAGAACTGCGGCATGATAAGCCAGAACGGTGTCACTGTCGTCGATGATCAGCACGCGGAAAGGCTCCTGCGTCTGCGGTGTGGCGAATGAATCCAGCTGGTCAATCAGGTCGGTTGAGTTAATCGGTTTTGTGAGGTATGCAATACCGCCGGCGCGCACGGCTTCCAGCCGCAAAGCGAGATCATCGTTGGAGGACAGAAATATCACCTGAATCGATTCATCCATTTCCTGTTGAATTTCTTTCATGACGCGTATGCCGGCCAGATCGTCATCGGAAAATTCAATATTCATCAAAACGATGGTGTGTGGGTTTTTCCGTATCGCGGTACGAAATTTGGCGATCTTGCAGAAAATTTCGACTTCATAACCGTAATAGCTCAATTGCATGGCCAGCTCCTGGGCGGATTCCTGGTCGTCATCGACCACGAAGACCCTAGAGATCGCTTCCGGATCGGTACGCTGGGTGTCATTGAGTTTTTTTGTGAAGTCGAGCGACGCATCCTGTTTGGGTTTGACGGCAAGGCGGTTCAACTCGGTGATTTGCTGATGGATGGCCTGATCCTGATCATTTTGTCCCAGATTGGTCTGAAGTAACCGTTTTAAAGCGTGCTCCAGATGAGTGGCGGAATGACTTAATTCCCGGAAGCCGAACATTTTGCTTGCGCTTTCCAGGCCGTGTACCTTGCGGTGGGCGATCTGCAGCGCGTCCATGTTTCTTTGTTCCTGAAACTGTAGCCAGACAGTTTCAATATCTTTGGTTTTTACGGGAAGATCGGTTAAAAATGCTTTTGACAACAGGCGCATTTTCTCTTGAAATTCTGCTACGGATTGAATCATGGTAGGCTATCCAATAAAAATATAAATCAATGGGTCAGCAAGAGTAATTCGGTAAAAAATAGGGCGATGTGATGACTGCCAAACGTTTTTTAATAATCGTGATGTCGCTCATTCATGCTCATTTGCCGGTTCAATGCGGTTTAAGGCCACGGGCCACGGATACTGATTGCAGGATAAATATTATATTGTATAATATTCAGTTAATTATTGTATTACATTGTGCATCGATCTGCTTGAAAACAACAAACCGGGCAGAAATAAAATAAATCATGCGTTTAGGGTAACTCAATATGGTGCGGAAAATTTTAATAGCGCTGCTCGGTCTGCTTGCTCTGGCGGTTGCTGCCAGCTTTCTGGCGGGTGAGGTGGTGACGGGGTCGGCTGCTACGGCGACGGAAGTCCTGCGTACCGATCTGCCCGTACAATCCGTTAGAATTCCGGCTGCGGACGGCACCTTGGTGCATGGCTGGCTGAGTTATGGGGAAGATGGCAACGGTGTTGTTTTACTGGTGCATTCCATTCGCAGCAATCGCGTGGAAATGTTAAGCCGGGCCCGTTTCTTGACCGCGCAGGGGTATCATACATTACTGATTGATTTGCAGGCGCATGGCGAAACCCCTGGAAACCGCATCACATTCGGCGCGCGAGAATCCGGAAATGTCGAAGCGGCGGTTGATTTTCTGCGCCGGACCTTTCCGCATGAACGCATCGGCGCGATTGGCGTATCATTGGGTGCGGCGGCGATTGTTCTGGCTCAACAGAATCTCGGACTCAGTGCAGTTATCCTGGAGTCCATGCATCCGACGATTGAAGAGGCTGTTGAAAATCGCCTGAGGCTTTTTCTGGGTGAACCGGGTACATTATTCCTGCCCTTGCTGCTGTTTCAAATTTCATTTTTCACCGGGGTTCCTGTTGATACGCTGAATCCGGTTGCGCATATCGGTAACCTGAATGCGCCGGTATTGATCATATCCGGAACCAACGACCACCATACGACTGTCCCGGAGACGGAACGGCTGTTCGCAGCGGCGCGCGAACCCAAGGAATTATGGATTGTGCCCGGCGCAGGGCATTTCAATATGCATGATTATGCCGGAAGAGCTTATGAGCGCGAGGTATCAGAATTTTTCGCACACTACCTTGGAAGATCTCACTGAAGGGTGCATTACTGCGTTAAAATTGAACTCAAAATGCTCACATACTTTGGGTATGCTGCGCTTTTTTCATTCAATTTTGCCTTGCACTGCATCCCTTGATTGAGATCTTGGGTGGGTTCTCACTGAAGGGCGCATTGCTACGTTAAAATTGAACTCAAAATGCTCACATACTTTCAAGTACTAAGCCTTGAGCAACATCCATATCCCGATTGCGATAAATCCGGCTCCGGCGACGTAGTGTAAATATTTTTCGTTGATGTACTGAGACATGACGCTGCCCGCAAGTACGCCGATTCCTGCCGCGGCAACCAGAGCCAGTGAGGCGCCGACAAAGACGGTCCATTTGCTTGTTTCTTTGTCGGCAGCGAACAGCAGGGTGGCCAGTTGTGTTTTGTCGCCAAGTTCAGCGATGAAAACCGTAACAAAGACGGTGAGCAACACCTTGAGTTCCATTTTTTCTCTGCGATTCGAACGTTAACAGGGACAACGCGGGCGGATCAACCGGTGTCAGGCAGCCATGCCGTTATGCCGTAACAATGCGTCCATTTGCGGCGCTCTGCCGCGAAACGCGGTAAAGGATTCCAGTGCCGGGCGGCTGCCGCCCACGGCTAGGATTTCCTTCCTGAAGCGTGTACCGATAACGGTGTTCAGCACGCCTTCGGCGCTCGTGGCCTGTTCTTCAAACAGGCCGTAGGCATCTGCGGACAAAACCTCGGCCCATTTGTAGCTATAGTAGCCTGCCGCATAGCCACCGCCAAAAATATGCGCAAAATTATTGGGAAAACGATGATAAGCAGGCGGAAAAATGACCGCGACTTCGTTGCGTACTTCATCGAGCAATTGCAGAACGGTTTTGCTGCCATGCGGATTGAAATCGGAGTGCAACCGCATATCGAAGAGTGCGAATTCAATCTGGCGCACCATCTGCATGCCACTCTGGAAATTTTTGGCCGCCAGCATTTTTTCGTACAGTGCTCTGGGTAATGGCTCACCGGTTTCGATATGTCCGGTCATTCCGGTCAACACGTTCCATTCCCAGCAAAAATTCTCCATAAACTGGCTGGGTAATTCCACGGCATCCCATTCGACGCCGCTGATACCGGATACACTCAGATCGTCAACCTGCGTGAGCAAGTGGTGCAGGCCGTGACCAAACTCATGGAACAATACAATGACTTCGTCATGCGTGAATAAAGCAGGTCTTGACTGACTATTGACGGCAACGGGCGCGGAGAAATTGCAGGTCAGGTAGGCTACCGGGATTTGCACCGCAGGTGCGCCGTGTTCCTGTTTGATCAGTCGGCGTGAAATCGCGCTGTCCATCCAGGCGCCGCCGCGTTTCGATGCGCGGGCGTACAGATCGATATAGAACTGGCCGATCAAAGTACCGCTGGCGTCAAAAATATCGTATAGCCTGACATCGGGGTGCCAGTACTGGACATTGCGTGCGGTATCCGCAGGTGCGATGGTGATGCGGTACAGTTTCTCCACCAGCCTGAACATGCCCGGTAATACTTTGTCTTCCGGAAAGTACTGTTTGACTTCCTGATCCGAAAAAGCGTAACGTGCCTGGCGTAGTTTCTCGCTGACGTAGGGAATATCCCAGGATTCGAGTGTCGGCAGGTTGAGCTGCTCGGCGGCAAACTGCTGTAATTCCTGCAAGTCCTTTTCGGCGTAGGGTTTGGCTTTGGCGGCAAGTTCGCGAAGGAAGTCCAGCACCTGTTGCGGCGATGCGGCCATTTTGGTGGCCAGCGATACTTCCGCATAGTTATTAAAGCCGAGTAGTCGGGCTTCTTCCTCGCGTAATTCAAGGATTCTATTGATCAGCGGCATGTTATCCAGGTTTTTCGCTTCACTCTGACCGTCTTTCTGGTGGGATGCATCGAATTCACTCGCGCGGGTATTGTAAGCACGGTACATTTTTTCACGTAATTCACGATGATCCGCATACTGCTGTGCCGGCAGATAAGACGGCATGTGCAGCGTAAATTTCCAGCCGTCTTTGCCTTCCTGTTCCGCCAGTTGTCTGGCGGTATGCAGTGCGTCTTCGGGGATGCCCGCAACATCCTGCGGATTTGTGATCAATAACGAAAAAGCGTTGGTTGCGTCCAGCAGGTTGTCGTTAAATTGCGATGATGTTTCAGATAGAGCTTCCTGTATCTTGAGAAAACGCTGTTTCTGTTCGCCAGGCAATTCTGCGCCGCCCAGCCTGAAATCCCTGAGTTCGTTTTCAATGATTTTCCTGCGCACCGGGTTGAGTGTCGCGTATTCCTGAGTGGCGCGCAGTTGTCTGAATTTTTCGAATAACTGCTGATCCTGTGACAATTCTGCATAGAACTGCGTGATCAGCGGCAGATTTTTATTGTACACCGCACGCAGTTCCGGTGAATTCATCACCGCATTCAGATGCGAAACCTGCCCCCAGGCGCGGGATAACCGCTCGGTGGCATCGACGATCGGTTGCACGAAGGTCGACCAGGTTGGCGGCTGCTGATCATGCCGGATGGTGTCGAGGATGGTTTTGCTTTCGTTCAGCAGTGCTTCAATCGCGGGTGTGATTTGTTCGGTTTGGATTTCCGAGAAACGCGGCAGGCTTGAAAAATCAAGTAATGGATTGGATAGAATAGTCATAGTTGTGATGGTTAAATAATGTTATGAGACGGATGATTCATAAACGACATTGCCGTTAACCAGGGTATATCTGATTTTTCCGGGCAATTCCATGCCCAGAAACGGCGTATTTTTGCCCTGGCTCAATAATGCGGAGGGCGTGACTTTCCAGTAGTCTTCGGGATCAAAGATACAGATGTCCGCGGCAGCATCCGGCGCCAGATGCCCGGCATCGATGCCTAAAATTTCAGCGGGCTTGCATGTGATTGCGGCCAGTATTTCACTCAGCGGGCGCTTCATTTCAAGCCCCCATTTCAGCGTGAGCGGCAGCAATAATTCCACGCCGGTTGCGCCGATTTCCGATTGTCCGAATGGCAGCAGTTTGACGTCATCATCGACAGGCGCGTGATCCGAACAAATGGCGTCGATGGTGCCGTCAATCAGTCCGGCGCGCAGCGCGTCGCGATCGCTGGAGCTGCGTAACGGCGGAATCATGTGGCAATTGGCGTCGAAATACCCGATATCCATATCCGACAGGTGAATGTGGTTGATGGTTACATCGCAGGTGATCTGTAATCCCTGCCGCTTGGCGGCGCGAACCATTTCCAGCCCTTCCGCGCTGGAAATCCGGCACAGATGAGTACGCACATGGGTTTCTTTCGCGAGCAGAACAATATTGGCAATGGCGATTGTTTCGGCGCAGACCGGGATAGACGGTAATCCCAGCCGCGTCGCCACTTCGCCGTCATGCGCGACGCCATCGTAGGCCAGATGGATGTCCTGCGGGTTTAGCCACACGCTGAAACCGAAAGTCGCGGCATACTGCATGGCCTGCATCAATACGCGCAAATTTTTAAGCAACATATTGGGTTGCCCGAAAACGATACAGCCCGCGTCGTGCAATTCAACCATCTCGGTCAAATGCTCGCCTTTGAGTCCCTGAGTCAGTGCGCCAATCGGATAGACATGGGCCTGATTCAAGTTTCTGGCGCGATGCTTGAGCATTTCCACCAGGCCGGGTTCGTCCAGCGGCGGATCGGTATCCGGCGGACAGGCAAAGCGGGTCACGCCGCCGGCAACTGCCGCGTTCATTTCGGATTCCAGTGTTGCCATGTACTCCAGGCCGGGTTCGCGCAGGCGTACCGACAGGTCAATCAGGCCGGGACAAACGATCAGGTGGCTGGCGTCAATAACGCGGTCAGCATGGAAATCGGGAGGGGGCGTATCGAAAGACTGTATTTTGCCGTCAGCGATATAAATATCGCGCACAGCATCGACATGATTTTTGGGATCGATCAGGCGTCCGTTTTTAATATGAATTCGCATCGCGCTTTAAATACTGTCACTGGATTGAGAACCGGCCAGAATGGCCATGACCGCCATGCGTACCGCAATACCGTAGGTCACTTGCGGCAGAATCACGGACTGATTACCGTCAGCGACGTCCGAATCGATTTCCACACCGCGGTTCATCGGCCCCGGGTGCATGACAATCGCATCCGGGCGGGCCAGCGCCAGTTTTTCCGGCGTGAGGCCATAATATTTGAAGTATTCCTCGGAACTTGGCAAATATGCGCCTTGCATGCGTTCTTTCTGCAAGCGCAGCATCATCAGAACATCGACATCCCGCAGTCCGCTGCGCATGTCGTGATATACGCGAACACCCAGGCGTTCCACCTGGCGCGGCAGCAAGGTTTTCGGCGCGATGACGCGCACTTCCGGCACGCCCAGCGTCGTCAGTGCGTGGATCTGTGAGCGTGCGACGCGTGAATGCAGAATATCGCCGACAATCGCGACGCGTAGATTATGGAATTCTTTTTTGTAACGGCGGATCGTAAACATGTCGAGCAAAGCCTGTGTCGGGTGCGCATGACGACCGTCTCCGGCATTGATGACATGAATGCCGGGCTGCACGTGTTTGGCGATCAAATGTGCCGCACCGCTTTGCGAATGGCGCACGACAAACATATCGGCGTGCATTGCGGAGAGATTGTCCACCGTATCGAGCAGCGTCTCGCCCTTGGATTGTGCGGATACCGCGATATTCAGGTTAATTACATCAGCCGACAGGCGTTTTGCCGCGATTTCAAACGTCGTCCGGGTACGGGTGCTCGGTTCGAAAAAAAGATTGAAAATGGACTTGCCGCGCAGCAAAGGCACTTTTTTCACTTCACGTTCGGTAACCCCCATGAAGGTTTCTGCGGTATCCAGGATTTGCCGCAAAATCGAGGCGGGCAGTCCTTCCGTGGTCAGCAGGTGTTGCAAAGCACGGTTTTTGCCCAGTTGCGGATTCCGGTTGATCATTTCGGCGCATCCTGGTCGCTGGAGGTTGTACTCGGGGTCGCACTCTTTTTATCATCCATGCTCAGATAAAATTTTCCCTGGCTATCACGGTTAAAGACCAGATTCTTTTCTTTTGGCAATTCCAGTGCCATGCCGACATATTGTGCGCAGAACGGCAATTCCCGGCCACCGCGATCCACCAGAATGGCCAGACTGACCGAAGCGGGCCTGCCGTAGTCAAACAATTCATTGATTGCAGCCCGGATTGTGCGCCCGCTTTGCAGTACGTCATCGACCAGCAGAATATGCGCGCCGTCGACCGGAAAAGAAATGTCGGATGATTTCTGCAGCGTATGCAGGCCGATGCGGTCAAAATCGTCACGATGAAATGACACACTGAGCATGCCCAGTTGTTCCGCCGGGCCGTGTGATTCCGGTGTGTGCAGTTCCTGGTACAGCCGTTCGGCGAGCCACGCACCGCCAGTATGGATACCGACCAGTGCAAAGCGTTTATCGCGCTTATCGCTGTCCGCGCGGATTTTTTTGACGAGCTCCGCGTAAAGTGTTTCGGCGTCAGGCAGTGACAGGGTGGGCATGGTGTTCATCAAAAAAAGATTGGAGGATATGCTGTGCTGCGATCTGGTCCAGAAACGGCTTCTGTTTTCTGCCCGATACCCCTGCCTGATGCAGTGCAGCACTGGCTGTGATTGATGTGTAGCGCTCATCCACGAGCAGCACCTGAATATTAAAGCGGCCCGCCAGCCGTCGCGCAAAACGCTGGCATAAATGTGTCATTTCATGGGCAGTGCCATCGCTGTGGCTCGGTAGTCCGACAACCAGCAGGACGGGTTGCCAGTGCTCAATCAGTGTATGAATCGCAGCAAAACGCTGATCGTTTTTTTCGCTGTGGATGGTTGTCAGCGGATGCGCCAGTTTCAACGCGGTATTGCCGACAGCAACGCCGATGCGCTTCTTGCCAAAATCAAACGCCAGTACGGTGCCGTCGGCTCCGAAGCGGGCATCGGGCTGTGCTGAAACAGCTTGAGTTGGGAGATGAAGCGATGAATCGGTCATATCGGAAAACGCAATGAGCGCAATGGGATTGAGAACGGAATGTCAGGCATGGCCCACATCGTTTGACAATCGCGTGTAATCAACGCCGACCAGCGCCATCGCCGCCGAGAGCCGTGCTTCTGCAGGCAGGTGAAAAATAACGTCGAGTGAAGCGGGTACCGATAGCCATGCATTTTGCGCCATTTCATGCTCAATCTGACCCGCCGCCCAACCGGCATAGCCGAGCGCAATCAACGTATGCTCCGGGCCTTCAGCGTTTGCGATGGCATTGAGGATATCCAGTGAAGTGGTCAGGCCGAGTTTCTGGTTGATCGTCATTGTGGACTGCCACTGGCCTGCCGGCTGATGCAGCACGAAACCGCAGTCAACCTGTACCGGCCCACCAAACAGCACCATCACATCATGATTGATCTGATCTTTTTCTTTGATGCCCAGCTGTCTGAACAAGCCGTGCAGCGACAGACTCATCGGCCGGTTAATCACCAGCCCCAGTGCGCCCTGTTCATTGTGTTCGCAGATATAGGTCACCGTCTTGGAAAAAAAGGAATTTTCCATCGCCGGCATGGCAATCAGAAAATGATCCGTCAGATTGATATTATCCATAGGGCAAATCCGCTTATGTGAATATGGCAGCGTTCCGGCGAGCGGTCATACCTTTAAATATACACCTTAAAGCAATCAGACCCAGTATGCGGTCTGCGTCATGATTCTGGAGCTCAGTTTCATGGCAAATTTGACCGGGAGCGGCAATTCGACGCCACCGTGAGAAACCGCCATTGTCGCATGGCTGGCTTCATCAATCTGCATCTGTGAAACGATGGCGCGGCTTTTTTCGTCGTTCTGCGGTAAACGCAGCAGATGACTGCCCAGATGCTCGCCGACCTGTTTTTCCGTTTCAGCCAGAAATCCGAGGTTCCATTTGTCGCCCAGCATTCCGGCGAACATGCCGATGGCAAAAGAGCCGCCGTACCAGAGGGGATTCAGCAAACTTTTACGCCCGCCGAGTTCTTCGATACGCCGTTCTGTCCAGGCGAGATGCTCGGTTTCTTCGCGCGCTGCTTTCATCAGCGTCTGCTGTACCGCCGCATCGCGCGCAGTCAGGCTTTGCCCCTGATACAGCGCCTGTGCGCAGACTTCGCCGACATGGTTGACGCGCATCAAGGCGGCGGAAAGGTCTTTTTCCGATACGGTTAATTCAGGATTCGGCAGATCGCTGCCCGGAACGGGACGCGCAGTCTGCGCGGGTGTCAGCAGTGTGCGCAGGGCGCTGTCAAAACCGATAATGAGTTTGTCTATAGTCACCATGATCTTTTTTAGCACTTAAAAGGAATGAAGGAATGAATCATTAATTATAGCTATCGCATAGCGAATATGTATTTCATGGCATGCCCATCTGCCGCGCCAGCAAGGTTACCGGATGCAGAACTTCAACGCTGGCGCCTGTCGCACGCAATCGGCTTGCGATATGCATGGAGCACCCGACATTCGAAGTCACCAGCAACTGCGCGCCACTCTGGGCAAGCGCTTTTATTTTACCATCCAGGAGTTTATCCGCTAATGCCGGTTGTTCAATAAAATAAGTGCCCGCTGCGCCGCAACACTGATCATTATCCGCCAGTAAGACTACCTGTGCATCCGGGATATGCTGCAACAATCGGTACGGATGAATCTGGTCATGCAGCACATGCCGCAGGCTGCATGGATCGTGTACAGCGATTGTTTTTGCCAGCGGTTTGATTGTTATTGTATCCCAATCCGCCACGCTGATCAGGAATTTGCTGATGTCGACAATCTGAGCTGCTCCGGGTTGGGTGTTATGCATATTGGATTCCTTCAATTGTACGCCACAGCCTGAAGCCGTGGTGATGATCGCCTGCACGGCTAATCCGGAAAAAGCGTGGTTGTTCTGCTGCATCAACTGCGCTGCTTTTTCCGGTTCACCGGTGTGTTGGTACAATGCGCCGCAGCAGGTCTGTCCGGCCGGTATGCAGACGCTGTAACCCAGACGATTCAAAACAAAAATCGTGGCATTGAGCGTTTCGGCGTCGGTAAGGCGCGCGATACAGCCGAGAAACAATCCGACTTTGCCTTTTTCTTTGGCAACAGACGGATAAAAGGATTGCCAGGTTGGGTTGAAAAAGCGGCTTTTCCTGGTTGTTGTGCGGGGAAATACAACCGGTGGCAGCTGCATCAGGATTCGGTCAACCCGATTCCGTTGCCACAGGTTGAGTTTTCGGAACAGGCGTATCGCACCGCTTTTCTGCAGCAAATACAGTAAACCGCGCAACCGTTCCAGACGTGCAGGCTGCGTAATCCAGGCCGACAGTAGCGCCGGAAACAGTCGTGACCGGTATTTGCCAGGGTGTTGATCAGGGTTCTGTGCTGCCGTGTGCCGGATGATTCTGCGCGCATCATCCACCAGATGGCCATAGGCAACTTTGTTCGGACAAACCGATTCGCAGGCTCTGCAGGTCAGGCAGCGATCCAGATGCTGAATGAATTTTTCATTCAGCGGAATACGATGCGTGGCCACACCGTTAATCAGCGCAATCCGCCCACGCGGCGAATCCGCCTCCGACTGCAGCAGCCGATAAGTCGGACAATGCGGCAGACACAGGCCGCACGCGACGCATCGATTGCTTTCTTCAATAAGCCGTTGATTGATATCATTCGATGACAAGCGGCTGGTGTCGGGATCTTCCGCCATTCATTGACTCCACAGGATTGCGGCAATAAGCATGGGTTGAGAAAAATACATTATCGTATCAGGTAATGATTCTTTTGCTGAAGTAATCCGGCGGGCAGACCGGCGCCGGATGGAAAGAACGAATTCGCACCGGTTTGGCATATCAGTTCAATCGTATCTCAATGCATTTTTTCTTTCGGATATTTGCGTATGCCGCTATCCTGGAGGCATACTTTGTTATTGCGTAACGTTAATACCGCATGTGTTCATTTGTGCCGGTTCGCACAGTTCGCAATGTATGTCGGAATTTTTTACACTGTAGTGGCCGGGTTTTTCGTTACCGCGTTGATTGCGGCAGGCTTTTCGAAACCACGAAAAGCCTGCCGGTGCGATGGTATCCGATCTAAGATGTTTAGTCTCACTTTGTAATGCATTTTTATAGATGGAATGATGTGCATGGGATGTCGAAATTTTTTACACAGCTGCCTGAAATGATCAAACACTCTCGATTATAAAATATATTATACAATTCAAATCAATAACATAAAAAAATTGGCATGGAGTTTGCTTATATCAATAATGAGAATTCTGCGAATAATAAACCCTGAAGTTTTTATGGTGCGGTGACAGAGATTCGGGGTCCGGTTTGTAGAAATTTTACTTGTAAAAGAAACTTAAATTTTAATGGAGAAATTTAAAATGAAAACCAATTCTTATTTTGTGAAAACAGTAGTTGCAGGGGTTCTGAGTTTGTCGATGGTTGGTGCAGCAAATGCTGATGTGATTTTTGGTGATGGTGGTACCGGGTTGCAAGGTGTTTTAAATGGTATAACTACTGGCCCTGTTGCGGGTTCTAGCAGTGTTAATGTTGTTACGGATCAGCTGAGTTCGGATGAACTGTGGGGAATAACCGGCAGCGGCGGTTCTATTTCAACGCTGATTATTGAAATAGCAGCTTTTGCTGATGGCAACGAATTTGGCATTTATGATGCTACCGATTCAACGAATACGGTCACCCTTTTCGGTGGCGCGGCCACTGCGGGAGATCAGGTGTCGCTCTCTATTAAGGCAGATGGTTCAGTATACTTGAATATTACTATAGATACCGGTATTGATTTCGCGGGTAATCATTTTGGCTTTTTCCTGAAAGTTACAGATACTGGAAATATATGGTATTCCGATACCGCGTTGAATATTGACGGTATGGACCACATGGCTGCATATCAAGGCAGTGGCGACACGGTTCAGTTACCAAATGCCCTTCCGGGTACGTGGACTCCCAGCGAATATGTTCTGGCGTGGGAAGATCTGCATGCCAACGCTCCATCAGATAAAGACTATACCGACTTTGTCGTCATGATTGAGTCGGTCGAGCGTAAACCTGTACCTGTACCAGAGCCTGGTATTCTTGCGCTGATGGGACTTGGGCTGCTGGGTTTTGTCGGTGGTCGTCGTTTTACAACAAAAGCTTAATTGCGCTTTATTCAATAAAAACTAAATATTTTTAGATTTGAAAACCTCATGGTATCCCCATGAGGTTTTTTTGTTTTTTTATGATCGGTTTTTAAAATTCCTGGATATGCTTTCACCGCTATATCGCCATATCAGTAACAGTTAATCCGTAGCGCCGGAATGCGCATTCGCGTGAAATGCCCTTAAATGTTGTGAGACCTTTCGATCAAGATCTTTTTTCCAGCTTGCGGGCATGATCTGTTCGATTTTTTTCAACATGTCTTCGATCGCGTGTGTTTCATGCGTATCTCCTGAAAGTTGTCGGGTGGCCGACAACCATAAATAGGCTTTTGCGAGATTTTCAGCAGTAGGCATTTGCGTGTGCTCTGCCACGGGGGCGTTAAAATACAGTCGGGCCGTGGGAAAATAGGCGGGTGGATAACCCCGGCTTGCCGCCATTTCATACCAGTTTAACGCCGTTGCAGGGTCGTTGAGATCATCTTCATGGATTCTGCCCAGGTAATAATAAGCCTCCAGTGATTCCTTTTCGGCAGCATAGCTGAACCATTTTACCGCCTGAAGCGGATTCTGGATCGATTCATCGCCGTGCAGGTAGAGTTGCCCCAGTTGCAACTGGGCGTTGATTGATCCGGCAGCGGCGGCCTGTTGACAGAGGTTCAGCGCTTTTTCCGGATCTTTGGGCGCGCCTTTTCCCTGCATCACCAGTTCGGCGATCGAACAGAGCGACACAATATGTCCCAGGTCAGCCGCCGCCTGGTACCAGTGGATCGCAGTCGTAGCATTGATGGGCTGATGCGTGCCGTCTCGGTAACATTCGCCCAGAAAATGGCTGGCGGCCGGTACGCTGTTTTCAGCAGCTTTTTCATACCAGTGGCATGCCTGCGCTTTGTCAATCGCCGTTCCCCAGCCGTGCTGATGAAACAAGCCCAGCGTAAATTGGGCCAGAGGGTGTTGCTGCGTTTGGGCATGAAAAAGGAATGCGGCGTAGGCTTTTTGATAATCGCCTTCGGTTAACCATTGTTGCGCATCGGCCAGCGCTTTATGAGTATCCGGCAGCGGCTGGCTGGCGGAAAGGGAGGGAATGAGGCTGAAGCCTGTCAGCGCGATGATGATTAAAACGATCGAATGATTATTTTTCCGCATAATTCGCATTGCATTTTCCGGAAATCAGTGAAAAAGAACTGCCAATAAAGAAAGGCTGCCTGATGTGACGCCGGCAGCCGATTGAAATGGAAAAAGGAAGGTGTAAAACTAATCGCGGGACGGGTAGATGCCTTCGAGCGCAATGATCCAGTTCATTGCAATAAAGGGTGAACGGTTTTCATGGCTTTGTCCGCCACCGAATGCATTAATCGTTACGGCTGCCACATTCATGCTGACATTCGGTGCGGCATTGGAATAAATATTCTGGCGGCTGAGCACCGCCCAGGTATTATTGCCCGGATCAGCACTGTTTCCGGCGCCACTTTGCGCATGAACCGTGGCCGTTGGCGTGATAACAGGCAGTTGTGGCGGTGTCAGTGTGACGGATTCAGCGCCGCCTGTTTCTCCGATTTGATAATTGGAAAGTCCCGGCCCTTGCCCTGCGCCAATTATGGAACGTCCCCGGGTATCCGGCAAAGCAAATGTCGTTTGACCGTTACCGCCGTACATGGTGCCGAGTATGGAAAACAATGCTGTGTTTGAGGAAATTGGGAGTAACTGACCATTGGTCAGCGCCCACCCGCGTGGCGCAAAATTACCGGCAAAGACGCACATGCCGCCCAGCATTGGGGTATCGCCGGTACAGGCCTGAACATTGTTGCTGACCAGAATGCCAGAAAATAGTGAAGCTGAAATTGCTACGGATAAAGCGGTACGGCGGATAGAGTATCCCATGAGTAGCTCCTCGTTGAATTGTTCACAAAAATGGTTCTGAGCTGTGGAAATCACCAGTGGCGCTCAGGCCGTTATTCTGCGCCCAAATAAAATTCCAAGCAACCCGATGCCGATCAGTGCAAGTATGCCCGGTTCAGGTATTGGATTGGGCGGGTTTGTGCGAATAGCGGCATCGAACGAAACGACAGCATCGAGTGAAGCGGAATAACTGGAACCCGCCACGAATGCGCCGCCTTCAATAAGGTGATAAATATGAAAATCCAGTAAATCCCCCGGGTTGAGTGTCAGCACATGCTGATAGAGTCCGCTATCATTGAGTGCACCCCCAAATGTGCCTGTATCAACACCATTGCTTTGATTACCGAATATTGTGTCTGATAAGAGATCCGAAAAGAACAATTCAATACCATTTCCGTCAAAAAGCTGAATTTCTGAAGCGGAAAAGGCATCAGAACCGCTGGCGTTTACATGGTTATCAAAGTCCAGTGAAATGGTGACAGTGATACTGTCCGTTGCGGACAGATTCTGCAGGCTGAAGAACAAATCATAGATATTGGCATCGTTCGTAGCAGTACCTGCGATATCCGAGAAACTTCCGTTGATGTTCGAATGTATTGCCCAGCCGTCACCGATATCGGTAAGCGTGCCGCTGAGTGGATTGGAACCGGATGTTATTGTGGTGTCATTGATCGTTGTCGTGGTGGACGCACCGCCAATGGTCTGTACCAGGCTGCCGGTGTGTGTGGCATTGCCTGTTGCCGGGTTGGAGTTTGTCTCGTCAAAACTGAGATGATCACCCGCATTGGGATCAGTCGATAAGCTGGTAAAAATTTTTAAATCTACGGGTAGCGGTGCAGCGGCTATCGTAGCAGTCGCAAGTAAAAAGAAGCAGCTCATTAATAATCCTAATCCGATTCGCAAGGATGATTTTTTTAATGGGTTTTTCAGGTGCTGGGAATGGGATTGATGTTTCATCATACGCTCCAATCAAATAAGGTTATGGCTTCTCACAAACGTAAACCGCGTGAATAAATACTAAAGTAGTGGCCTATCTGTTAGCACGTAAAATACGTGCGTGTGTTTATAATATACTGATTTTAAGTTCATTAACACCGTATTGTGTGTTTTGTTGCACCGGGATGCCCGACTGTAAACATATCCGGCATTTCAGCTTAAACAAGCGATAGCAGGATGCACTCGGAGAAATCCGGTTTTTTGTTTTTGAATATGAATACCACTGTTATGCACAATTGTCATGTATAAATGATGTTACGAAACATCACAGCGCAGGAAGGCGCTTTATTCGACCGATTGGTCAAGATAAAGCAATCATAAAAAGAATGCGTTGCACGGAGAGGCATCTGCAACGTGCGTGCAGCAATACTGCTGCCGACTAATAAGGAGTAGCGTCACATGAATGAATATATTATGTGGTTTGATCAGTTGACCCTGCGTGATGTAGGGGCGGTAGGCGGTAAGAATGCTTCACTGGGCGAAATGATCAGACACCTGTCGCAGGCCGGTGTCAACGTGCCGGGCGGTTTTGCCACGACAACAAAAGCCTACCGGGATTTTCTGGCTGCGAATGATCTTACCGACCGCATTCACCATAAACTGGAAGTGCTGGATGTCGGCGATATCGATGCCTTGACAACAACGGGGCGGACAATTCGAAACTGGATTCTGAATGCTGAGCTGCCTGATGTGCTGGTGCAGGAAGTTTCTCGTGCTTATGAAAAACTTGCCGCTGACAGCGGTCATCGGGAAACGGTTTCTTTTGCCGTACGTTCTTCCGCAACCGCGGAAGATCTGGAAAACGCCTCGTTCGCCGGTCAGCAGGAAACCCTGCTGAATATCAAGGGTCTGGAGTCATTGCTGGAAGCCGTCAAAATTGTATTCGCCTCGTTGTATAACGACCGTGCGATTGCGTATCGCGTGCATCAGCATTTCCCGCATGACAAGGTTTATTTATCAGCCGGTATCCAGAAAATGGTGCGCAGTGATCTGGGCGCAAGCGGCGTCATGTTTACGCTGGATACCGAATCGGGTTTCCGGGACGCTGTTTTTATCACTGCGGCTTACGGACTGGGTGAGACCATCGTACAGGGCGTGGTCAATCCGGATGAGTTTTATGTGTATAAGCGCGGGCTTGGCGCGGGCTATCCTGCCATTCTTTCCCGGCGGCTTGGCAGCAAAGCGGTAGAAATGATTTATGGCGGCGCAACAGACGGTGGAAAGGTTGCGACTGTGACGCGCGGTGTGGAGAACAATCGCCGTATGCGATTCTGCCTGTCCGACGGACAAGTTGAAGCGCTGGCACGCCAGGCTGTGATTATTGAACAGCACTATGGAAAGCCTATGGATATTGAGTGGGCTTTGGACGGTGTAGACGGGCAGTTATATATCGTGCAGGCACGTCCGGAGACCGTCGAAAGCCGCGCCAGCGCGGTACTGGAACGGTACAGGCTGAACAGCAGGGGGGCGGTATTGGCCGAAGGCCGGGCGATCGGCCAGAAAATAGGTCAGGGAACGGCACGTTTGATCCGCGATATTGACCAGATGCACAAAATTCAGCCGGGCGATGTGCTGGTGACCGATATGACCGACCCGGACTGGGAGCCCATCATGAAACGGGCGGCTGCGATTGTTACAAACCGGGGAGGGCGAACTTGCCACGCGGCGATTATTGCCCGGGAAATGGGTATTCCTGCGGTAGTGGGTTGCGGCGATGCGACGGAAAAGATCGTCGACGGCGCATCAGTCACGGTTTCGTGTGCCGAGGGCGACAGCGGATTTGTGTATGATGGTCTGCTGCCGTTTGAGCACACCACGACCGCGACGGAAAATCTACCCGAACTGCCGGTAAAAATCATGATGAACGTGGGTAATCCGTCGTATGCCTTTTCATTTTCACGCATGCCGAATCAGGGCGTCGGCCTGGCGCGGTTGGAATTCATCATCAGTAACATGGTCGGCATTCACCCCAAGGCTCTGCTGGAATTCGATCAGTTACCGGAAAGCCTGAGAGATCAGATCAGCGGCCATATCGTGGGCTACGGTAGCCCGGTTGATTTTTATGTGAACAAACTGACCGAAGGCATTGCCACACTGGCCGCGGCTTTTTATCCGCATCCGGTGATTGTGCGCACATCCGATTTTAAATCGAACGAATACGCCAATCTGCTCGGTGGTGATCGTTATGAACCGCATGAAGAAAATCCCATGATCGGTTTCCGGGGCGCATCGCGCTATCTTTCACCGGTTTTCCGGGATTGTTTCGAACTGGAATGCAGGGCTTTATGCAGGGTGCGTGATGACATGGGGCTGACTAACGTCGAGGTCATGATTCCATTTTGCCGCACGCTGGAAGAAGCGGAACAGGTTATCGCTTTGCTCGCATCACAAGGGCTTGAGCGCGGTAAAAACGGCCTGCGACTGATCATGATGTGCGAGATTCCTGCCAATGCGGTGTTGGCCGAGGCATTTTTACAGTATTTCGATGGTTTTTCGATTGGTTCGAATGACCTGACGCAACTGACGCTGGGTATCGATCGGGATTCCGGGCTGGTGTCGCATTTATTTGATGAACGTAATCCGGCTGTCAAGCAGTTGCTGAAAATGGCGATTGACGCGTGCCACAGGCAGGGCAAATATATCGGCATATGCGGACAGGGGCCTTCGGATTACCCGGATTTCGCCGCCTGGCTGTTTGAGCAGCGCATCAGCAGCATATCGCTGAATCCCGATTCGGTGATACAGACATGGCTTGATCTGGCCAAAATTCAGCACTCAGCATGATTGGGCAGAAATGAGCGAGAAAAAATGAATGGACAGCGGCGCACAGTCTTCTATTTATCCGATCGGACCGGCATCACCGCCGAAACGCTGGGCCATAGTTTATTGACGCAGTTCGATAACATCACCTGGGAAACGGTCAATGCGCCGTTTCTGGACAGTATTGAAAAAGCCGGGGTTGTCAGGGGGCAGATTGATCAGGCGGCTGAACGCGATGGTTGCAGGCCGCTGGTTTTCAGCACATTGCTTAGGCCGGAGATTCTGAATGTCATTAAACAGGCCAATTGTCGTGTTTTTGATTTTTTTGAAACATTTATCCATTCGGTCGAAGAAGAGTTGCACCAGCCTTTTGCCGGCATGGCAGGCCGTTCGCATAGCCTGCAGCATCATGTGGCGTATTTCAAGCGCATTGCGGCGATTAATTATGTTCTGGCACATGATGACGGCATTGATCCACGGCATTTTAAAGAAGCTGAGATCATTCTGGTCGGCGTGTCACGCTCCGGTAAAACACCGACCTGTCTTTATCTTGGATTGCAGTATGGCATTGCGGCGGCAAATTATCCATTCACGCCGGATGACATGCACGTGCAGCAATTGCCCGAAGTGTTGCAACCGGTCAGATCAAAACTGTTTGGCCTGACGCTGAGTGCGGCGCAACTTCATATTATCCGCAGCGAACGCCGTCCCGGCAGTCAGTATGCCTCGCTGGCGCAATGCGCGCTGGAAATTGACTGGCAGGAATCGATTTTTCGCCGATACCATATTCCTTTTCAGGATACGACGCGTATTTCCATTGAGGAGATCAGCGCGATTATCTTAAATCGATGCGGTTTGAAGCGGCGGCTGTATGGTTAAGTCGCGCAGTGGATGATGCGCTGTCTTTGAATGCATGGAGCAGCGGCGATTATTTTTCCAAAAAGTAGGCAGTGTCGTATTTTTCGATATTGTCCTATCATATGTGTCGGAATTTTTTACAGTCTATGATGGACTGTTTTGCGTTAAATCAATGTGTGGTCGATAGAATTCTGATTCTTATGTCAATATATATATTGGCATAAGAATTGCTTATGTTGATGGGATCAATTTTAATCTAAATTCATTGGGGTTGTATGAGCAAGAAATTAAAACTTTTTTCACTGATTGGTGTGTTTCTGTTAGCGATATCAAACGGAAAGGCAGATGTAGTTGTAATTGCGCCGGATACTGGATGGCATCATTTTCTATTTCCCGGAATGGAAAATCTTACATCACCATATGATTATTCCTGGTTTACGAGTTTTAAATTTACGCTGACGCAACCTGCCTTATTAACCGTACAAGATTTGGGCGACAGCTATGAACAATTTGAGGTTTATGATAATGGTCGTTTTATTTTTATGACAAGCGACCCCAGTGGCGATAGTGTCGGTTATGTCCATGACCCTGATTTGGCTGCGAATATACCTGAATTAAGTCGTGGACAATTTTTGCTGATGCCGGGCGATCATGTCATAACGGGTGTTAATCTTTTCCATGTGAGTACGGATTACGGCGGGGAGGCTGCACTTCGTTTAGATACGGTTCGTGATACGGTTAGTATCAACGAACCCAATATTATGTCATTATTGATTCTCAGCTTATTAATCTGGGCGGCAGTGAGTTTTTACCCATCAAAGCGGCGTCCGACGCATTGAACGACCTCTATCGATCAGCTAGAGGTCGTTGATCTGATTTTCAACAAACGTAAGATGGATTGCTGTAGTAGTGTTTTTCGCGGCTGTGAAAAACCAATATCCATCTTACTGCCAGTTGTACGCGTTATTTTCGGGAATGGCCAAGGAATGATCGGTTAATGACGATGATTCTGTTTTCAGCGATTCTGCATTCAATCAAAAAATTTCTGTATAGACAATCAATGCTACGAAAGTAGATCAGTCAGCGATTTAAAGTCAGCCATAAAAAACATTCATCCCAATTTTGTGGAAGAAGGCGCTGGCAGGGTTGTAAAAACCCGAAGTAGAATCAATATTGATAACAATTAGCATTTATAATCAAAAAGATACTATTGTATCTGCGCCCTGTAATCCTTATAATGAGAGTTTCCTATGTTGACAGCATGACGCCGGAATCGAATAGAGTCGTAAATCGAATAGAGTCGTATTGTCAGCGTTATTTTCGGGAGTAAAGCCCAGGCAGAAGTTGTTTTAAACAGGAAAAAACCCGGAAACAATTGTCAATCCGATTTTTCGTCATAAAAGGAAAATATCTTATGAAAGGGAATACGAAAATTATCAATACACTGAACGCGCTTCTTGCTGAAGAGCTGACCGCCATGGATCAATACTTCACACATTCGCGTATGTATGAAGATTGGGGGCTTAATAAGCTTTATGAGCGTATCGGTCATGAAATGGACGATGAGAAACAGCATGCAGATCGTCTGATCAAACGGATTTTGTATCTGGAAGGTGTGCCTGTGCTGGGAAACCGCAGTCCACTTAAAATCGGCAAGGATGTGCCGGAAATGCTGCAAAATGATCTGGAACTGGAACGTTCCGTGATTGTTGCGCTGCGAAATGCCATAGCCGATTGTGAGCAAGAACGGGATTATCAGACCAGGGAAATTCTTGAGCAATTGCTGGCTGATACCGAAGAAGATCACGCTTATTGGCTGGAAAAACAGTTGTATCTGATTGATAAGATCGGATTGCAGAATTACCTGCAGTCTCAGATGTAAAGTTAATCGCCGCATGGCGACAGCAATGACCACCTACCTGATAACCAGGTGGGTTTGCAACGCGTGCAGGCATCAATCGCGCGCATTGACTTGTACCGGAAAATTCTTGTTCATGTGAAATGCGCGCAATGAAAATCGTGGTAACTTGCCAAAACCGTGTTGATTAGTAGTCAGGTTTTTTGTAAAGGGTAACACTATCGCTTCGCGATGCGTATAGTGCCAAGTTTGTTGTAAAGCATCATGATCGCGGCAACTTAGACCTGATTCAGGTTGGTTCGGCATGATTTTGTCGGATTTTTTAACACTCCACCGCTTTTGTTTCCTCATCATTGAAATTAAACGTAATTTTTATGATTTTTTATGAGAAAAAATACGTAAATTCATCAAAAAAATTTCAAAAACTACTTGCATCGTATCAGAAACTGTCGATAATTTTTACATGACATGACATGACATGACATGACATGACATGACATGACATGACATGACATG
>CAYXFV010000002.1:30397-91849 GCA_964464365.1 uncultured Nitrosomonas sp.
ACATGACATGACATGACATGACATGACATGACATGACATGACATGACATGACATGTCATGACAATGGCATTCCTTTGCCATTAATTTCTTCTATTCAATGACTTGTAAGATATGGCATGAAAATTGCTAAAGAGGTATTGGCGTCCGGCTGTTTCTGTCAGCCGGGATGTTCGGTATTTCTGTCTTTTATGCCTGCCTGAGCAGGCAGATTTTTCTGACAGATTTCTAAATCGATACCGGTACGGCTTCAGGTTTGATGCGCAATAAGACCTGAAGTATGGCTTAGCCAATCAAGGCTGCTGCCGTGTTTTTCCCGGTATATTTTTATGAGGATGTTGATGTGAAAGGAAACAACAATAACAATCGATTACTGCACACAGGTGCATTTCTGGCTGTCACGCTGGTTTTCGGGCAGGTGGCACAGGCAGCCCCGCTGATTCTTGGCGGCAACCAGACTATCAGTGTTAATACTGGTGTCGATGTCGTCATCGTCGGCAATTCCGGTGCCGGTTCTACTGGTGGTAACGGTACGCTCACTGTCAATAACGGTGCGGCACTGACGAATAGTGGCACTGGTCTTATCCTTGGCCAGATCGGGGGAGTGAATTATCAGAGTGGTCTAGGCTATCTTGGCCTCAATGCGGGTTCCACGGGTGTTGCAACCATTATCGGTGCCAACTCGCTCTGGCAAAACCAAAGTGCTCTCTACGTTGGCCACAGAGGCCAAGGCACACTTAACATTGAGGATGGCGGGAAAGTTACCAGTGCCGCGAGTTATCTCGGTAACAATGCCGGCTCCACCGGCATCGCTACCGTTACCGGCACAGATTCACTCTGGCAGAGTTCGGGTGGCTTATACGTTGGTAACTCTGGCCAGGGCACACTTATCGTGCAGAATGGCGGGAAAGTCAGTAGTGCTGGGAATACCATCGGCAATAATGTCGGCTCCACCGGTAACGCTACTGTTACCGGCACGGGTTCACTCTGGCAAAGTTCTGCTGGTCTCAGTGTTCAGCGGGGCACACTTAACATTGAGGATGGTGGGAAAGTAACTAATACCTTCGGTTCTATCAGTAATTTTACTGGCTCTTCTGTTACATCTGGCATCGTCACTGTAACCGGCCAGAATTCGCACTGGCAAAACTCAAGTACTCTTAGCGTTAGTGGTACACTCAACGTGCAGGATGGCGGGAAAGTCACCAATACCCTTGGCCATATTGGTGTTGGTACTAACGATACTGGTATTGCCACTGTGACCGGCGCAAATTCACTCTGGCAAAATTCGGGTGTCCTCAATGTTGGTGCTAACGGGGGCCAAGGTACACTCAACGTACAGGATGGCGGGAAAGTTACCAATACCAATGGTTTCATCGGTTACGCCAATAGTCAGACCACCGGTATTGCCACCGTTACTGGCGCGAACTCACGCTGGGAAAACTCAGGTACCCTCTATATCGGTGGAAGTGCATCGCCCTTAAGTGGTAGTGGCAGTGGCAGTCTCATCATCGATGATGGCGCCACTGTTTCGGCTGCTGGCGGTGTGACCATTTGGTCTACCAGTAGTCTCTCGGGTAATGGCGGTACGCTCGAAGGTAATGTCATCAATCATGGCCTGATCAGCCCGGGCAACTCACCGGGAATACTCACCATTACCGGCAATCTCACACTCACGGAAACCAGTATCCTGGCGCTCGATATTTTCGGTCCGACGGCGTATGACCAACTTTTCATCGGCGGTGATTTCCTTATCGATGGCCTGCTGACGTTGAATTTCGATTCATTCCTCCAGCCCGTGGCTGATACTTTCTATGATCTTATCCACGTTGGCGGCGATATTACCGGCACATGGGGCGATTTTGATGATATCCAGATCCTCAATCCCTTTGCCGGTTTCGACTCCGGTCTGTTGTCCTACGGTTTCGTGGGTAACACGTTCCGGTTGAGCATCGCAGGTACCGGTAATCCGGGTGGTAATCCCGGCGGCCCCGGAACCAATCCCGTTCCTGAACCTGCCAGCCTTTTGCTGATCGGGTTGGGCGGCATGATATTGCTGTTGCTGCGACGCCGAAGCGGGCAGATCTGATGCGGTTTTGAGTCTGCTGGCGAAGTTGTCGGCCATCCATTTCTTCTTCGCCAGCATGCCGCCGCCCTCCATACCCGGCAGCTGGCTGATGCCGTGGCGCTGATTCGCGTTTCCGCCACTCCGCCCTGCTGCAAGTCCTGTTGTTCCGCACTTTGAGAAAGCCACGCCGTTTTATCCCGTTGTTTCCGGTGTTTTTGAATTTTTCATCAGACTGCCAGGACTGATCAACGGGCAGAATTTTTGTGTGGCCGATGATGCGATCTGGCCAGCGGTCAGTCAATCTTCCGTCCGTAGTCAGTCTGAATTGCCGGATAAAAATGAGAACAATTCTCATTGCAAATGATAGAATTGAAAATGCAAGTATTCGCTGGATCAGAAAAGAAAGCGGGGTTAAGTTATTTCAATTGGATTATTAACTTATAAAAGGAATGAATATGAAAAAATCGTTGGCACTGTTCGTAACGGTAATGCTTTTTGGTTATTCGGTTTTTGCGGCAGCCGAGGAAAAGCCAGGGCATTTTAAAGGCAAATCTTCGGAAACGCTGGAAGAAGCAGTGGGTAATTTTTCGGAATACAATCAAAAACTCTCAAAACTCCTCAGTCAGAAAACGCTGAGTCCTGTGGATATGCAGCAGATACATGAACTGACCTACACGCTTGAGAATGCGCTGGAAAAAATCAATGCGGCCATGACTGAGCTGACAGCTTTGCTTGAGGCCGTTCACGTGGGCTCTGAAACAGGCGATACGGCAGCGACCCAAACGGAAGGTGCGCGCTATCTCGATATGGCGCGCCAGATTATCAAATAAACGGCTGTATCAGGGTAGCTCAATGACCATCAATTGATGTCCGGTCAGTTAACGCTTTATTGTCTGCCGTGCGCGGGCGCCAGCGCGGCGATATACCTGCGTTGGAGAAGGCTGCTGCCCTCGTGGATTGAAATCATCCCGGTTGAATTGCCGGGCCGCGGTATGCGTTTGAATGAGGACCTCCAGGATGATTACCGGGCATTGACGGCGCTTTTGAGCGGTGAAATTGCACTGGCGGCACCGGAAAAATATGCCTTGTTTGGTCATAGCATGGGCGCTTTGCTGGCGTATGGCATCGCACAAAAGCTGCAGCAATCGTATGCCGTGCTGCCGACGGCATTGTTGGTTTCCGGGTGTGCCGCGCCGGCGCGGCAGGATAGTGCGCGGTATAACAAAATCCGTACTGAAGCGGCCTTGATTGCCGATTTGAATCAGCAAGGCGGGACACCTGAGGAAGTATTCAGCAGTCCCGAACTCCTTGCGATGACGCTGGATTTATTGCGCGCCGATTACCGGGTGTGTGAAAGTTTTCAGTACCTGCAGCAATCCCCTCTTCCTGTTCCCATTCATTGTTTCGGTGGAAAAGCAGATGCGATTAGTGCGGAAAGCCTGAATATGTGGTGGCAGGAAAGCAACCAGCTGTTTACGCTCGATTGGTTCGACGGCGGGCATTTTTTTCTGCGCCAATCGGAAGAATGGTTTCTTCAGGTGTTAGCGAAACGCTTGCTGGAGAATCATAGCCGGGTGATGCACACAGTGTTTCTGTGATGCCCTGAAGCGTGTTACCGGCTGACAAGGGTGTTCTTAAGAAAGGTTAAGGGAAATTGTCAAGTTCAGGGACTTCATAGACCAGTTCGGCGACCAGTTGGTCTTCATCATAGAGCTTGAAATTGATTTGGTAGCGATCGTCCGCTGTTAAATTTAAAGATAATGTCGACAGGGCTTTCGGTTGGTTGGGTTGAGAGGATAACTTGCCGCCTTGCCGTGTTCTGGCGCGCCCGGATTTTCCCTGTTTGTCGACTTCAAAAATATACTGCAAATTGGAAGCATGCCGTGTTTTTACATATGGGATGAGCGTAACCTGATGCGCTCCTGTCGCCTCTTTTTCAATCCATAACTCAATCTCTGCCGATTCGGCATGTGTAATCACAGCAGCCATGAGCGGTGTCATCAACAGGGTCAGGATATTTTTCATGATTCAATGGTGTGACCGTATTGGATAGGTTCAATCGTAAAAACATATGCCATCCGCTTTAATAACGCCCGATGCATCATGAAAGCGGATGGCGTGGCCGGGGGGAAAATGCTGATTAGCAATCAGCCGGTTGTATCAGTGTAGAAAAGACGCGCAATACTCACCGGTATGCTGTTCGCTTTGCGCGTCACCCTTACGGATACCATCCGTTTCCCGAATGACTTTTGCTGCTTAATAACCTTGGAAGATACTTGCGAAATTGCCAGCACCGCCGGTTTGATTAATGGTAGCGATATCACCTACACCTTGTTGAGTAATGAATGCTTCATTGGCATTTCCGCTGACACCCAATCCGGATTGGTTAATCGTGGCAACGTTGAATTCATTCGATTGGTCGATGAACGCATCATTGTAGCTATTGGTTTGGTTAATATTCGCGGTCAGATCATTACCATCCTGGTAGATATCCGCATTGCTTGAAGCTGCTCTGTCTTGCGATACCGTTGCTGCCAGATTAGTACCACCGGTTTGGAAAATAAATGCTGTGCTGTTATCACTGCCATTGGTTTGGCTGATGGTGGCGGCAACGCCTTCAACCGAAACTTGCTGAATTTCAGCATCAGAACCATACGAATTATTTTGTGCAATGCTGGCGGTAGAATCGTCGGCATCATCTTGTACGATCGTAGCGGTGTTACCGGTCGTGTTTGTTTGCGATATGGTGGCCGTAGAATTGTCGGATGTATTTACCTGTGTAATCGTGGCATCGCTGCTGAAGACATTGGACTGTACTATGGTCGCTTCCGCATTGAATGAATCATCCTGCGTGATGGTGTTGATGTTGTCATCACCCGTGGTATTGATCGTTGCAGTCATTGCGGTGGTGCTGTTCGATTGATTGATACTGGCGATATTGTCATCGCCGACTTGCGTGATACTGGCTGAAGCATCAGTAACGTTGCTTTGCGTTGTGCTGGCGTCGTTGTTAGTACCGGTTTGATTGATCACTGTTGTGGAATCAATGGTGCTGAATTGCTGAGCGTCTGCGGTATTGTCATCGCCATTTTGATTAATGGTGGCCTCATTCGCAGCTAATGCAGCGCTGCTCATGCCGAAAATTGTTGCGATTAACAGTACGCTCGTTCTTTTGTTATGCATTTTTAAAACTCCTTTGGGTTGTATTTGATGATTATTGAAACATGTATACAGTTGTCCGGTTCATCCGGTTACTCTTGCTTGAACCTTAACCTGCTGTAATTTAATTGATTTGATAAGTATTGTTTGTTCGTGCCAAGCGTTCTTCTGTAAATGTTATTACCGCATCAAAAAGCGAGATGCCGGATTTTGTTATTGCCATACCTCAGTAAAAATATGGTTGCCGATCTGGTGAATCGATATGAGCTGACCGGAATTAAGCTGCTCCACCGTCACTTGATTCCTGTTTCCATTCTGGGTGATCTCGGCGATACCGAAGTTACCCGACTGGTGTATATCAACCAGATTGAAATAACCCAATTGGCTAATGGAGACTTGATTCCCATAACCGGATTGCGTGATATCAATCGTGTTGTCTGTTCCTTCCTGTTGCGTAAGAATCTGGTGCATTTGGCCCGATTGATGGCTTTGCAGGCTGTTGTGATTGCCACCCTGGGTTATGCTGGCAGTATGGTTCAATCCATACTGCGCCGACACTGCGTGGTTATCATTGCCATCCTGAGTTATTCTGGCTTCCAGATCTGAATAGGGCGCAAGATCATAACGGGATTGCGCATGGGCTGCGCTGATGCAGGTAAACTGCAAAGCGATTAGCGGTATGAGCAGTCGGCTCAAATATGTCAGGCCAGGCATGATTTTTTGCGCATTATTCAATTTTGAAAACGTACCTATATTTGCACGCCATGGCTGCAAATAAAATTGGCAGAAAGCATGAAATTTTTACTGACTACTTACAGAAAGTAATACCAAAGTATGAAAAATAACCTGCGGGTGGAGAAGCGCAGTAAGCGCGGGAAGTGGTGGGATCGTTGGCGTTGATTGCCGGATAAGCTGAATAAAACTGAGTATGTGCGGCGTTGCAGTCATGCCCCCCGTGATTCTGTGATCCTGTGAGTCCGGGCGCACTAAAAGCACGCGGGGCAGGATCTATCTTATCGGGTAGGTATGTCAGAATGGATGAACGACCGACCGAAGCTGCGCTGTCAGCAATGCCTGGGCAGTCGAGATATAGCGATATAGCAACTGGCGGTGAGGGTGTGGATTAATGCCAGAGGCTGTGTAAAATCAGCTTCTGGCCGTTTGTGGTTGGAAACACGGCAAGACTGCCGGGCGCAGTTAAGTCGCAGCCGCAGCGGGTTAAAAGCATTACCCCTGTCCTGCCGATGAAATTGAGCGGGAGGATTCTGCCGCGGTTATTTACCAGTTGCTCCGGGAGGTGCCTTGCAGCACTGCATTGGGTGCTATGGATTCTAATGAGAGCAGCTCTTTTCGCTCCTGGACATAGGACTGGATAATGGGCGATTGATAGTCTTCGGGGTTTTGCAGAGACCACTTTCCACTTTCAATGCCGTCAATAATCAAATGGATGACTGCCGCGACAATAGCCTCATTGACGCAAAGCTGTGCAGGCTCGTTTCGGGTAAATCCACCTTCAGCTTCCAATAAGCGATTAAACGTCAGGAATTTAAATACACCGGCTTCAAGCGCGTAGGAAAATACGGTTTTTGTCGTCGATACGCTGCTGAAAATATTCCCCGTTCTGACATCCACCGCCCTGAGAGTAACTGTAACCTGATCTGTCCGGTATTCACCGGAGCCGCCTATGCCGAAATAGCGCGCACCTAAACCGCCGGTTTTTACATTGGTATCGTAACTGACAATGCCGCCTTCCAGAATGACACTGGATGGAAATAAGGTGGGTAATTCGGTGTCAATGTCTGCTCTCTGCTGTTCCACCGCACGGATGATTTTTCGTTCTGTCAGCAGGTTTTGTAAGCCTTCGCGCTCGACCGGCACAAACCATTGAGAATCCAGCAGTGCTTTAACAAGCATGCTTGCGCCGCCTTGTGTTACCGATGTGGAAAAAGCGCTGGCAGGCGTGGGTTTGAACTGACCGGTCTGGTCGCGGAATCCGTAAACGGAAATACGTATTTTCCCTTTTGATTTCGGTAAATTGATGAGATCTTTATAAGTCGCGGATGCCGGTGTCAGGCGTGCAGGTGTCTGTATCGGCGCGATGCGGTTTACACAGCTGCTGATCAGTAGGGTGGTCAGAATAATCAGCGCAAGGCGCTTGTACGGGCGAAACAGCCCGAATGAAAAAGAAAAAAGCATCTTTAAAAGTTGTTATCAATGGTGAAGGATGTGCTGTTACCGGTGGCCTTGTCGGTGGTTGTGATCATCAGCAGGCCGCCGCCCGTATCGACAATGTCGATGATAAAGTCGGTCGTTTCCACAGAGCCGGGAATCAGCTCCCCATGCGTTCCGATAACCTGGCCTGCGATTGATGAGCTTAATCGATTTAGAATGGATCTCTGCAACGTTTCATTAAATTTTTCCAATGGTGTCTGGTTGGTGAGAGAGTCCTTTTTGTCATTTTGTGCCTGCGCATTGTTCAATAGCGCAGCGCCATATAAAGGATTACCGCCAAATGATGGGTTCTCAAAGGTATAAACCAGTTCGGTCGCATAGACCGAGGGTAAATTCATCAGGTAAAACAACAGTAAAAAATACGTTTTCTTCATGCTTATCCTTTTGTTTAATAACCTTCCTTAGTCAGATCGGGGTCATCAAATAATAAATTCTGTAAATCGATTTGTTCTAATTGCTGGTTGATTGCGGCTGCGGCCATTTCAGCAACAGATTCCGTTTTAGATCGCGCACTGAACAGATTGGCCCGGAAAATAGCTTTATTGTCGTGTTCAATCCAGACAATGCTGCCCCACCGCGCTGTTGGCCGTTCATAAATCGTTAAATTATGTGTCGTAGACGCGGGCTGCTCGCGCCAGAATCGCATGAAGTGCTGATAAAACTCATGCGCGATCATTGTAATGGTATGGTCGACGACAATGCCGCCGTCGATGTCCTGAAGCAATTGATCCTGTGAATCCGCCGCACCGTTTTCTTTTTCTATAACGCTGTCATCCAAAGCCAGTACAGGGGCGTCAATAAAAAAAAGGAATACAGCTATGAGGAAAAAACCGGTAATCCGTTCGTATCCTGTCAGGTTCGAGTGATTGCAACGGTATCTCCATGCCGGATAAATGGCGCTATTCTGCATGACTTCAGGCGCGAACGGTTTAGTCCCGCGTTTTCCCATTAATTATGATTCATGGAATTTAACCACTGCGCAGCCTGCACCCGGTTACTCACATTGATCTTCTTGAAGATATTATAAACGTGCCGCTTTACCGTATGCACCGTCACAAACAGGCTGTTCGCTATCCTCGTATTGGAATAACCTTCTGATATGAGGTTAAGAATTACTTTTTCTTTTTTAGTCAGATTTGTCGATTGCAGCTTGGGAACGCTATCCTGTGTATCATTCGAATGATGAAATTTTCTCAGAACCGCATTTAATAACTCGCGCGGCAGCCAGTAGTCACCTTGAGCTACTGCTGAGATGCCTGTTATCAGCTGTTCCTCAGATATATTGTTCTGAAAACAGAATCTGAAATTCTTCCAGTTAGCCAGTCTGATCAGATTTTCGGTTTTGTATTTTTTATCCAGATTAAATAACCCGAAGATCGGTGGAAACGGTAAATTTTTATTCAGTGTATTCATGTGTTCATCAATCAACTCCGGATTGATCGCCTGAAAATCGATCATGAGTATGACTGAAGTATAAAGGCTGGATTCATCAATATCCAAAGTCTCAGTTTGTGCGCATACAATCATTTTTGAACTGAAGAATTTGATCAGAAAATCCACCTGAACACTTTTTTTAGTGATCAGAAAAACTTTGTGCTGCAGTGTTCTTGTTCCTGTATTCATTCCGGATTCAACTCGGTTGATCAGCTTTAGCGCCAGTCAGAAAGCAAAATATAAACGTTGGCGTTTTGCAACAGGCAAATCCATGTCAATATTGCCATTCTAATACAGCAACTAAAAACAATCGTCTGATAACCAATGAATTGCCCATATTATTTTGATGTTGTTACAGTTTATAAGTCGTGTTAAATATACTAATGAGAATAATTCGTATTACTATTTACATTATCATTTGTGGGTGTAAGATGCAACCCTTTAGTATGAGAAAGTATGAGAAAAATAAGCTGCTTTGCAGGGTATATTTTAAGCCGATTCATGGTTCAACATAACTTAATCCGTCGGATTGCGATGGTTTACGTTTTTAATGGCTGTTTTTATGTATAGTTACCCAACTCAACAATGGGCGATAAGGTGTGGCTAACCGTGTTTAACCGGATGAACAGAATCAGGCGCTACAGTGTATGTTTACGTGCATATTTACAGCGGCATGGCTGTATTTTGCTGTGCATCGTTTTGACAGGATGCAGCGTTTTGCCTCAGCGCGATGCTCAGGATGCGGGAGATGCCGTTCCGATGCATTGGGGAAGTATAGCGCAGGCGGAAATGCCGGTGCCATCCCGGTGGGCAGAGACATTTCATGACAGCCGATTAGTGGCTCTGGTCGATGCCGCTTTGGCAAACAATTATGAGCTGAAAGCAGCGGCGGCGCGGGTTGATGCCGCTGTGGCACAGGCGCGCATTGATGGTTCGCCGCGCTGGCCGCAACTCTCTTTTGTGGCGGATCATCAGCAGGCGCAAGTGCGTGAGGCCGGTTTCGGTTCGTCCCGATTCAGCGCATTCGAAGCGTTGTTCGGTGTCAGCTGGGAAGTGGATGTCTGGGGGCGAATCCGCGATCAGCATCAGGCATCACGAACGGAAGCATTGGCCAGTCAGCGCGATTTCTACGGTGCGCGGTTATCACTGGCGGCGCGGGTCGCGCAGAGCTATTTTGAATTGACCGAAGCGAAGCTTCAAGTTGCGGTTATCGAGCAATCGATCAGGGATCGTACCGTCATCACGGAACTGGTGCGGGGGCGTTTTCAGCGCGGCCTGGTACGCGGGCTGGATTTGCGTCTGGCAATGAATGACCTGGCAAATGCTGAAGCGCAACTGCAGGACGCGCGTAATAGAACGCAATCGCTGGCGCGCCGTCTGGAGATTCTGCTGGGGCGATATCCGTCCGGTGAAGAACTGGCCGCCGATACGCTGCCGCCACTGCCGGCAGTTGTTCCCGCCGGTCTGCCGTCTGAACTGTTGGAGCGCAGGCCGGATCTGGCGGCGGCATTCGGTCGTTTGCAGGCTGCGGATCTCCGCACGGTCAGCGCACAGAAATTGCGTTTGCCGCGTATCACTTTGACCGCATCGGGCGGCAGCCGCAGCGTGGATTTAACGGAACTGGTCGATCCTCGTGCGGCAGCATGGAATGTATTTGCAGGATTGATGCAGCCCGTGTTTACCGGTTGGCGTATTGAGGGTGAAATTTTCCGCAATCAGGCGCGTGCGGAAGAAGCCTTGAATCATTACAAAAATACCGCTTTAAATGCTTTTCGCGAAGTCGAGCAGGCGCTTGCTGCGGAAGAATGGCTGCGACAGCAGGAAACCGCATTGAAGAAAGCCGTCGAACATACCGAATCCAGCCAGAAACTGGCGGTCTATGCTTACCGCAACGGCATTGTCGAAATTCTGACACTGCTGGACAGTTATCGCAGTACATTGAATGCGCAGACGGCGTATCTTTCCGTTACCCGGCAGTTGTTGAGCAATCGCATCAATCTTTACCTGGCGCTGGGCGGAGATGCCTGAGCAATGTGCGATCACTGTCATTGTGCTGATAGAAGAATTTGTTTTGTATTTTCAGCCGTAGATTGATCTGAGCAATAACCGCGTGATCGGTGTTGAGGGATTGATTCGCTGGCAGCATCCGGTAAGGGGATTGGTGTCTCCTGCGGACTTTATTCCTTTGCTCGAGAAGTCGGGTATGATCATTCAGGTGGGTGAGTGGGTGTTGTGCCAGGCTTGCAAAGCCTACCGCAGCTGGTCTGCTTTGGGATTTGATAATCTGCGTGTTTCCGTCAATGTTTCTGCCGCCCAGTTTGACGATGTTGAGTTGCTGGAAAAGGTGCAGTGTGTACTGCAAGAGGAAGATATGCCTTGTCAGTCGCTAAAGGTCTCGGTTTTTCTCAATGATATTCAGCGGATGTATTGACAGTATCGGTAGCATTGGTAGTATCGGCCTACGCAAAAAGGTGGAATCTCTGGATTCCGCCTTTTTTTGTATCAGCGCATATCAGGAATGCGCTGAAGTATTATTCACGCCCGGCACAGACCGAAAATGTCGATGGCGCCGGATAGTTTTCCTCGTCATAACCGCAACAGGCTTCGCTCCAGTGCAGTGGCGAAGGCGCGGGGTCGGTGCGGTATATTTTCTGGTCAAGAAGACTGTTAATAATGACAGATGCCCGCCAGGCCGCCAGACTCAATTGCGGATCGGCGATGCCATGCGTGCGCAATCCGGCATTCATCATGTAAATCCGATGGGCTGCGGGACCATCCCAGAGCGCCTGATAATCTTCAGTCAGGCGTATGTTGTTTTCACTATCGCATTCGAATCGTTTGGCCAGCGGCGCAAGACAATCGGGTATGGCCTGCCGGTATCCGGTTGCAAGTACCACCACATCGGCAGGGATGCTTTCGTCAGATTCATCGAATTTATTATGCATGTGCAACTGCCAGTCCGTTGAATTCCGGGTCATGCGCCGTACCTCGCGGTTGGTCATGATACGGTAATTATGATTATTGTCTTTGCGCCTCAGAAAATCATTTTCATAAAGATATTGAGACAATTCAACGAGTGTTTGTGGCGAGATGCCGTCTCCGGCCAGCGTTTGGGAACGGACAATGCGATCGCGGCGGCTATCTGGCTGGCGGTAGAAATTTCTGACGTAATCGGGCGTGAAATATTCGTTGGTAAATGTCGTTTCATCCAGCGGTTCGAGGTTGGGGCGGCGGCTGATCCAGGTGACTTCTTTTGGTTTTCCGTGAACTTCGGACAGAACATCGAGAAAAATTTCCGCACCGCTTTGCCCACCGCCAATAATGACGACACGCTGATCCTGTAACTGATGATCGGTAATCATATAGTGGCTGCTGTGTAAACAGCGCGTGCCCATGTGCGTCTGCGCCCATGTCGGAATATAAGGCGCCACGCCGGTACCAATGACCAGATTGGCAGACCGGACGGCGTATTCGTTATCGAACTTGAGAATAAATCCGTGGTGATCGAAATCGATTTCGGTAATGTCCTTACCGAAGGCAAGATTCGGCAATTGTTCTGCGCTCCAGCGTAAATAATCCGCAAATTCAGCGCGGCGCACCCGCGGGAATTCCGCGTGCAGAAACCGGTAAAAGCGGCCATGCGCCACCAGATACGCTAAAAAACTATACGGATTGGTCGGGTCGACGGGGGTGACCAGATCCTTCAGAAAAGAAGTCTGCATGCGCGTACCCGGCAGCATCATGCCGGGATGCCAGGCAAAAGCCGGGCGACGGTCGAAAAAACAGCTGTTCACTTGAGTCAGCGGCGCCAGTAAAGCGGCCAGGCTGAGATTAAATGGGCCGATGCCGACACCCGCCAGATTAAGAGGAGCTGAGGTTTCTTTCATATTAAGGGTTCTCTGTAGATTGATTGGGGTTCGTTAAGGGATTCAAAGGATTTAAGGGATCTAAGGGATTCAAGGGATTTAGGGGATTCATAACCAGACGGCCTATCGCGCTGCGCGTAATCATGTCGTGATCGGTACGAATCGGAAAATAATGTCCTGTAATCCAGCCGGCAGTCAGGTTCCTGTAGTAGGGCGAGAGAAAATGTCCGGATGGCCCGCTGCTTAATGAAAAAACTGAATTTTCCGGATTCGCCAGGTCATAGATTGCCCGTAAATTGGGCGCAACTTCTTCGATATAAATCCGGTCTTCGTCATCGTAAAAATGACCGCTGAAATTCACCGTATCCCGCCCGCCGCTTCTCGGGCTGATAAGATTCGTGAATCGCCCCAGAACAGGGAATCTTCCTAATAAAGGATGGCGCGCCGTTGCGATATGCGCTTCCCCCCAGGACCAGGTATCGGGATCAGCGCCGTAGCGCCCGCTCAGTGTAGCAATCGTGATGTGCAGTGCTGCTTCTATCAACGGCATGCAGGGATCGGCAGTGGTTGTCGTGTTTTTACACCAGCGTAACCGGGCAGCGTGACTGCTTAACACGCGAATCAGGAATTCCGGGCTGTCGTCACCGATCAGATCGTCGTGTCCTCTGAGCTTGTCGGTATACAACAGGGCTGCCAGCTGCCGTGCCCATTCAATAAAAATCAGCGGCTCGGGCGAGTCCCCGTGCATCTGCAAATCCCATTGTTTTAATTGCGTCAGGATTGTTTGCGCGAGCGGTTCATGCGTTTGTACCTGCAACAATAACGGCAGCAAGCGCTCGGCAACCGTGCTTTGGGTATCCAGTTGCATGGACTGGGAATCAACCAGGCTATGATGCGTTTGCTGATTGATCAGTGCTGTGATGCGGTTGGCTCTGTGCGGCGGCGCCCAGTCGGAAGCAATCAGATAGGGGTAATCGACCGGTGTGATCTGATTATTGGCGGTGACGATAAAGTCAGAATCCGGTGCCTGTTCCTGCGGCAGTTGTTCAAAAGGAATAAACCCTTGCCAGTCATAAGAAGCCAGCCAGCCGGGTGCGGGTGCTCGTCCCTGCAAGTCATTTTCCGCGCCGCGTAGCGGTGCGCGTCCGGCTGCGATAAATCCGATCACGCCGGTTTTATCCGCGTAAACGATATTCTGCAACGGTGACTGATAATCGCGGGTGGCATCCAGTAATGCATGGGCTGAAGCGGCGCGCGCCGCTTTGTGGAAAAACCGCAGTGTGACATCGCCCGGATGTAGTCCTACCCAATTTAAAGCAAATGACAATTGCCCGGCGCCCGGCATCAGCGTTTGGATTTCCGCGTCGCTGTCGGAAATAATCGGCCCGTGGCGGCTGTTCCGGATGGTGATGCGTTCGTCCTGCGCATGCCGCACGGTGATCGTTTCAGTACGGACTTCATAGCGCGCTGTTCCATCCGGGGTTTCATAATAATCCGGTTGTTCATGCGGTGATCGCTCCAGATACAGATCCTGACTGTCAGCGCCGGTATTCGTAAACGCCCAGGCCACCGCATCATTGCGTCCCAATATCAGTGCCGGTACACCGGGCAGCGTTGCACCGACCAGATTCATCTCGGGCGTAGCAATATGTGCGAGATACCAGATTGCGGGAACCGTAAGTTTCAGGTGCGGATCGTTGGCCAGCACGGGCTTGCCGCTCATCGTGCGTGATCCGGTAATCGCCCAGTTGTTTGATCCGATATTCGCAGGCGGCTTCAGCATCGCCGTATTGAGGATGGCTTCAGCCGGTTTGGTCAGGCGCGCGTAAAGATGATTCAGATCCGGCAACGGCGGTAACGGTGTATCGTTCGAATAAGCAGGGAGAAGATCGTCCAGTTCCTGTGCGGACAGATCCTGGCGGAGCGCGACATACAGTAATTCGTCCCAGTAATTTCGGGAGAGTTGCCAGGCCATCTGTTTTAACAGCAGCAATGAATCCTGAGCCTGCCAGATGCGCGGCGATGCAGCTAAAAACAAATATTCCGGCGGCGGAACGGACATCGTGTCGCGATAGGCGTTAACCCCTGCGGCGTAGGCCGTCAGAATGGCACGTGTACCTGAATCGAGTTGATCGAAATCCTGCTTGACCACGTCGCTCAGACCCAGGCTGCGCTGGAACCGGTCGATAGGCAGCACGCTGCTGCCGAGCCATTCTGCGAGTGTGCCGGTGGCCGCGCGTAAATTAAATTCCATCTGCCAGAGCCTGTCCTGGGCATGGACAAAGCCTAAGGCATAATAAGCATCCAGTTCGTTGTTCGCATAGATATGCGGCACAGCGTGTTCGTCACGGATGATTTCTACCGGATCGCGCAGTCCTTCAAGCACTAATGTTGCGGTATAGCGTGGCAGGGAAGCGTAAAGCGCAAGCGATAGCGCCAGGATCGCCAGGACGATTCCACCGCAGGTAACTAAGCCGATTTTTTTCAGGCGTGACATGGCGCGTGAGTGAGTCAGTGGCTCGCCGCGGACAGTACATCGTGTACGCGATGTGGGTTGTCCAGTTCCTGCAGCTGGCCGTTATCCATTTTCAGAATGCGGTCGGCGGTGTGAAAATAGCGATCGTCATGTGTGATGGCGATAATCGTGATGCCTCTGCTCTTGAGTTCCGGCAACAGGTGTGTGTAAAACAGGCGGCGGAATTGCGGGTCCTGATCCGCTGCCCATTCATCGAGAACCAGAACAGGGCGTTTTTCCAGGATCGCAACCAGCAGTGCCAAACGTTTTCGCTGGCCTTGCGATAATTGGGTATTGACGAGTTTGCCGTCATTGACGGTGGCAATACCGGTCATTGCCAATGCCGTCAGCCAGGTGTTGATTTCTGCTTGCGCGGCGTGTTTGCCGTCAGATCCCAGCAGTGCGGTGAATAAGTAAAAATCAGAAAAAACGGTGGAAAATAAATGCTGAAAAGAGGCGCGTGCCGTTTCGTCAATCACCTGGTTTTCGATCTGGATCTGCCCGCCATGTGCGTTGTACAGGCCCACCAGGATGCGTACCAATGTCGACTTGCCGCTGCCGTTGCCACCGATGATAAAAATCGTTTCACCGCGATCGATACGCAAATCCAGTGGGCCGACGGAAAACCCGGAATCGCCCCCGGCGGCATGGTACTGATAGTAGATAGCCTTGAGATCAAGCGTTTTCCAATCGGCGGGAAGCACCGTGTCCTGATGGTCGAATGCCGGATGGTATTCGGCAAGATCCAGCGATTTCAGTTTTAATAACGCCACATTACCGGCGACCAGGCTGGGAATCGCCATGACCAGATTGGACAGGGGCGTGCGCAGAAACAAAATAATGAGTGCAAAAGTGATGGCGACTTCAGCCGGTGCCCAGGCTGCGCCATAGGTCAGCAGGAATACCAGGCCGATGGAGCCGAGTATCATCGCATTGGCCCAGTTATCGTTGATCCCGTTGTAGATATCCGCGCGGATGTCATGATCACGGTTCCTGGCGGCATCCCGGCTGAATTCATCATCGTAGAATTGATGCGCGCGGGAACGATTAAGCCGGAGTTCCTTACGGCCTTCAAGAATCGCTTGATAATCCTGATATAACGCATCCTCGGCTTCACGCGCGAGTACGACTTCCGCATGCGTCCGCTTTAGCAGGAACCAACCGATAAAAACGGTGAATGCCAGCCAGCCGAAAATAACCTGAAACAGCGGCAATGAAAGCCATGCAAGGTAGAGAAACCCGGCGACGCTTAATGTCAGGCCATAGATGATGGCGGGTAATGCGATAAATGCCGAAGTGATGCTGGCCGTATCGCTGTTGAGAGACGCCAGCAATCGCGCGGTGCCCAAAGATTCCAGATGCTCGACATGGGTATCGAGAATGCGTTTGATCAAAGTACGGCGCATCTGATAAACCAGCTTGTGGCCGAGTGTCGTAATCGCAATATGCGATGCTGTGCCGAAAATAAAAAGCAGAAGAATCAGCGCAGAAAATTGCGCGTACAGGAAAAATGTCGCGTTTGCGGCATTAGGGATCAGATATTCATCAATAAATGCAATAACGCTGATGCTCAGGCCGGCAGCGACAATACTCAGAATAATCACTGCAATCAGCAGCCATTTATGGTGTTGCGATAATAATTGAATGATACGCATGCTATTGCCTGTAAATCCTGAAATGAATGGCGGTGTTCATGAAAAACAATCGGGATAACGCGTGCATCGGTTGCCCATTATTGAAGTGCTGCGGCTTGTCAGAAAGTTTCGGCATAAGAAACAGCTTGAGTCCGGCCCGCAGACAAACTGTATAAAGTATGTGTATTTGCAGGATTCCCCGCATCCCGGTTAGCTGGGAGAGAAGACAATGTCACGTTAACCCGCAACCGGTGATGCTGCCTGCAGAGTGGGGGAAGTGATTCCTTTATAAACATGGGTTTAAGCATTGCATTGATCACGCGATCCTGATATCGCCGTCTTTTTCAAGAAATAGAAATATAAAATATACGAATGAGAATAATTCGTATTATTATTAACACTATCATTTGTAGATGTGATATGCAAGCCTTTCATAGTCATCCCGGTTGAGACGGTTGATTCTGATTGTTACCGGCGTGTCATTGAGCGTTTCATGTGGCGGATTACGCATTGAATCTAAATGGAAAGGATTTCAGTGATTGAGATCCGGTATTTAAAATTTTCGAAAAAATCTTCGGATTGTTTGATATCTGCAAATGCTGTTTTTAATAAGGCTTGACATCTATGCATACGATAATGATAATACGAATAGGAATTATTATTATTTAGATTAAAACTTCTGAAATGGAATGTGCTGCGATAATAACTCGCTGATTTATTTAAGGAATATGTGGCGATGTGGAAAAGAATAATGATTTTGTTTATGGGTTTGTTGGCAATAGTTTCTTCAGGGGCGGTTAATGCTGCTGATGAAAGATCGGAATCGGGAAGAATTGCTGATAGTGAAAGAGTGGTCAGAAACCAATCAATCTGTCTTTCAACAGGGCCTGTCGAGAATATCGCGCTGGGCGGTGTTGAGGGTGATCCTTATGTTGATCTGGTGTTGGCTGCGCGTTTTGTGACGCTGAGCATACTCAACAATAGTGCTCAGGAAGTGCAGTTTGATGCGAAGGTGTTTCAGATCAATGGGCCGGGTAATTCCGAAGGCGGGTCCTGGCCGGCAACCGGAAAGGCAAAGATTGAACGCTTTTCCGGCACAAGAACGCCGGTTGTTGCGCAAGGTTCCGCTATTTTGATGGCGGATCTGGGCGGTGACCTTGAACCTTCATACGCCTATGAAGGGCAGATCAAGGTAACCGGACTGAGCAGCAGGCGATTGAAGCGTGAAGAAGTGCTGGCAACCGCACATTCAAGACGAGATGAAGATCTGCGTATCAATCCCGAGCACCGCGTCATCAATACCGAATGGACGGAAATTCCGTGCGCGTGGTGATCGTTGCCGCGTGACTGCAAAGTTTCAGAAAAACAATTGAATTAAAGACTTCGCGTGCCGGGATTTGCGTTGAAGAGATATTTTTTAAAAATCCCCTTATTAATAATGAATGGAGAAAAAATGACAAACTCTAGGCCTCAATTAAAGCCGCTGGCGAATATGATCGCAACGGCTTTGCTTTCAGTCGCATTAGTTGTCCCGTTTGGGGCGAGCGCGGCACAACCGACGCCGTATGGTAAAGCCAGTATGTTCAGCAATCCTACGCGGATTGTAATCAATGATACTTGCGCTAATCCGAATCAACCGGCTTGTGAAGCGCTGCTTGATGTATATAGTCCGACTCTGCCGCCCAATCAACCGGGCCAGATTCGCCAATTACCACCTGAAGTTCCTGTCGTCGTGGCTACGCCATCGACAATCGTGGTGCCAAGCGGTACTTTCCGGGATGACGCGGTGATTTCCGATATCAGCGTTTATATCCATGACATTCATCATGATTATCTGAATGATGTGGATATTATGCTGGTTGCGCCGAATGGTAGTTGGGTGATGGTCGCGTCGAATGTCAGTTCTGCGGGTGCTACACCGGAGGGTGGTGTTCTGGGGATCAAGGCGGAAGGATTGAATTGGCGCTTCCATGATTCCGCACCGTTGCCGCTGCCGCGCTCTGTGCGTGACGATGGCCGTCTGAGTGGTAACGTCAATAACGCACTGTATAACGTTATCTATGATGAATGGGTTGGTGTGTGGACAGATACAAGTCTGAGAACATACAAACCATCGGATTACGATAATTCTCCGGATACCGATCATTTTCCGGGTAATGTAGTGGGTCAAAGTGCGTTTAATAACTCGAATAACTCTATTGGTTTAACCCCATCAACCATACTCGGTACGGTGGTTGCGGGTGATCCGTCTACCCATAAGCAGGTGCTGAACGGACCGAAATTAAGCAACCTGAACGGTATTGATCCTACCGGCGTGTGGAAACTGATCGTTTCCGATGATTACTACTGGTTTGCGGGAGAAATCAGAGGTGGTTGGAGTCTTGAGATCACGACTGAGAAAGGTAAAACTGTCCGTGCTACTCGCTAATCGGCATATCGATTAAAAGTGCTGAGTTCAGGTCACGGCAGTGCATGCTTTGTCGTGACCTGGATACACGGATTGTGTTTTTTTGTAATGTATTTGAACGTTGATAAAAGTTTTTTTCATTTAAAAGCATAGCCAATACATTGAGCTGATGTGTCGGTCAGGATGGGCTGAATATAGGCTGAACACTGTGAATCCGTGTACTCCTGAAAATGCCGGATTTTCTGTTTCTGTGGGTCAGTGGCATGGGGCAGTCATTCGTCAGCCGTTCTTTTCGTATCAGCCTGCGGCATAGCAAAACAGGCGTGCCACGTCCCTGAAAACGTCATGAAAGCGATCTGTAAGCGTATTTCGGTAGTTCAGTGTGTTTTTGAATGATAAGGATTATTGTTTGCATTACTATTATCATATATAGTTGAATATTGATGTGCTTGTTTAAAGTGCTGAATAGGGTGCGTATGCGACGATTGCAATAGGCCAGTCAATGCAGATGCTGCGCAGGATATTGATAAACATAATGTTTTAAATTTTATCGTAGGAAGATATTTCATGAATTGGATTCGATCAGCGTGCCAGATAACCCTGTTGATAGGCATAACAGGGTTTGCCAGCGCGCAGAGTGAAGAGTTAACAAAAAAACCGCCGAAAACCGCACAGGAATTGCAAAAATTCCCGGAAATCACGATCAGTGAGAGCGCGACAACTGCGGAAAGCTTTACGCCGGAAAGAACCAGCGCCGCGACTAAAACGGATATTCCGCTGATTGAGATTCCGCAGACGGTCAGTGTGATTACCCGCTCCGAACTCGATGCGCGCCTGACGCAGACGCTGACCGATGCGGCGCTCTATACACCGGGGGTGATGACCGGAATGTACGGGCCCATGATGCGGGAGGATTACTTCCGGATCCGGGGGTTTGATGCATCGCAGTTTCAGGATGGCCTGGGTCTGGTGGGTTCAAATTATGCCGATCCTCGCATCGAAGTCTACGGCGTGGAAAGTTTTGAAATTCTGAAGGGGCCGTCTGCGGCGGTTTATGGTCAGAGCGCGCCTGGCGGGCTGGTTCATATGACCAGCAAACGTCCCACCGCAGTACCGATACGTGAATTATTCATGACGGGGGGCAGCTGGGATCGGATTCAGGGTGGGCTGGATATCGGCGGCCCGGTTGATAGCGATGGCAGGTTTCTTGTCCGCCTGACCGGATTGGTGCGCAACAGCAATACGCAAATCCGACACGCCCATGAAGATCGCTACTTTATCGCGCCCAGCGTCACCTGGCGTCTGGGTACGGATACGACCCTGACGCTGCTCAGTCATTATCAGCGGGACAATAACGGTAATTCACTGATGTTTCTGCCGCCGGAAGGTTCATTGCTGCCCAACCCGAACGGCAAAATTTCACCGCGAAATTTTCACGGAGAGCCGGGCTATGATCGCTTCAAACGGGATCAATACAGCGTCGGTTATGCGTTTGACCATCGATTCAATGAATCCTGGAGTTTTCAACAGAATTTACGTTACACCGATGTGAAAAGCGATTACCCCAATATATTCTCTGTGGGCTTTTTACTCGACGAGAACGATGAGCCACTCGATTTACGTACACTCGATCGCGTGGCTGCGCGCTACAAGGATAACGCGGGTACGTTTGCGATGGATAGCCGGATGCATGGCAAATTCAATACCGGCCCGGTGCGGCATAATATGCTCGTCGGTGTTGATTATCGGTATATGTCCGGTGCAAACCGCCGGGGTTTCTCGGACGATTATCTGACGATTGATGCCTTTAATCCGGTATACGGAGAGACTTTCGCTTTGCCGGTCATGGATTTTACGAGAAATCAAAGCCTGGATCAGATCGGCCTCTATGCGCAGGATCAGCTGAAATATGACCGTGTTATATTGACGCTGGGTGTGCGTAGCGATTGGGCCGGTTCGCGTTTTCAGGATTATTTCATCGACGAAGGTGTAAAAGATCAAACAAATCAGGGCAAGCAGAATGATCGTGCATTTACTTACCGTACCGGACTGACCTATCTGTTTGATAACGGCATTGCGCCTTACGCGAGCTATTCGGAGTCGTTTCAACCGAGTGCCGGCGGCGTAACGACCTTTGCCGGTGAACTGCTTAAACCGACTACCGGTCGGCAATATGAAGTGGGTGTCAAGTATAAGCCGCTCAATTATAACGCTTTTATGACATTGTCTGCGTATCATCTGAAACAAAGGAATGTTGCCACGCCTGATCTGACGCCGGGGCATTTCGGTTCCTTCTTGCAGGTCGGTGAAGTGCGCATACGCGGTATCGATGCGGAAATCAAGGCGGATCTCGCAGAAGGGTTGCGTCTGATTGGTAGCTATTCTTTCATGGATTCAAATGTATCCAAAAGTAATGATCCTGACGAAGTGGGTAACCGGTTTTCGCTGACCCCGCGGCATCAGACTTCCGTCTGGCTGGATTACACTTTTTATGGCAATCAACTGGCCGGATTGAGTCTTGCAGGGGGTGTCAGGCATAACGGTTCGAATTTCGGCGATATCGTAAACAGTCTGAAAGCACCTGCGTATACGCTGTTTGACGCGGCGGTGCGCTACGACTTGCGGTATATTCACCCCACGTTGCGGGGCGCGCGGCTCAGCGTCAATATGAGTAACATATTCGATAACACATATGTGGCTACATGTGGCGATGGCGCGTGTTATTACGGCTCCCAGCGGACGGTTTATGCATCCTTGCATTATGGATGGTAAGCCGGTTTAACCGGATCGGGATTTTAATAAAGTAAAGGGAAGGGGCATGCGGGATGATCGCGCCAGTCTGCACGGTGTGTGTCGTATCACATATCCACCGGCGTTGGTGCGATGCTTCTGCAATGACCCCGGCAATACATTGATGGAGGTATTGTGTCGATTCCGCATGTGAACTGCGATCCGTTAAACAGCTCGATTGAGCGCTGCCTGCCCGATGGCCGCAGACTCTATTGGCAATCGAATGCTGAATCCTGCGAGCCCTGCGAATGCTGTTTAACAATCGATATTGATTCAGCGTTGTATTTTACGCTGACGCATGACGACATGACTCAACGGCGCATCCTCCAGCCTGTGCGGCATGCTCCGGCCGGGACGGCATTGTCGGCGCAAAGCCTGCTGGCCGCGCTGTATTGTCTGTTCGACGATGCACCCGACATGCGCGCTGTGGCGTTGGATATGCGCGTGTACCCGGAGCTTGCGCAGAGACTGCAACAACGCGGGCTGGTTTATCCGGTGCAGCCGAATGATCAGTCCTGCAATCTGGAATGCCGCCGCGCACTGCTTTGGCAAGCGCCGGAATTGTGGATGTCCCGGCAGCCGTCGTGTTACCCCCTGCATTACACGGTCACGGATGGCAAACGCCACCCGCTGCGGCCTGTAGTGCCGCAGGGAATGCTTTATCAGCGCTATATCCGCGCACTCGATAAAACCGTTTCATTTCGCACGATAGACGCCACAGCCGATCTGGAAATATTTCATCGCTGGATGAATACGCCCAGGGTCGCCCATTTCTGGGAAATGCAGGGTAATCGGGAAGAACATGCGCGCTATATCGAAAGTGTTTTAAAGGATGCGCATCTGCACCCGCTCATCGGTTGTTTTGATGACGAGCCTTTCGGTTATTTTGAAGCCTACTGGGCGAAAGAAGACCGCATCGCACCTTTTTACAGCGTTGATGATTATGATCGCGGCCTGCACATGCTGGTCGGCGAGGAGCGCTTCCGCGGGCCGCATTTTGTCAGCGCCTGGCTGCAATCGCTGGCGCACTGCCTGTTTCTGGACGATCCGCGCACGCGCAATGTCGTGGCGGAACCACGCGCGGATAACGCCAAAATGATCGCTTACATGCAGGCCGCTGGTTTTCACAAGATCAAGGAATTCGATTTCCCGCATAAACGTGCCGCGATGATGGTGCTGCCGCGCGAAGTTTATTTCGACCAGTTTTGTTATTAAATCAGAATGTCATTGAGTTTTATGGATTGAGGAGAAGAATGAATGAGTTTCGATAGTGAAGATATGATTTTCCGCGTCGTCGTGAATCATGAAGAACAGTATTCCATCTGGCCGGAATACAAGGATATCCCCGCCGGATGGCGCGAGGCCGGAAAAACGGGCACTAAAAAAGAATGTCTCGATTATATCGAAACCGTATGGACCGACATGCGCCCCCTGAGTCTGCGTCAATTCATGGACAGTCAGAAAATCTAACCGGAAATGGCATCGATAAACCGCGCTGCAGGCGCGTTGCGCCTGATTTTTAGGATGATGGCACGCAAATGAATACCACATTGATCAAAGAAACGACAGCACTTGAACTCGGCTACCTGGACGGATTTGAGAGTCTGCCGCTGGTTGTGAACCCGAAAAACAAAATACGCCTGTCGGTGGCATCGGCACAACTGCGTGAACTTGTCGATACGCACCTGCTGAATTGCGGCGCAATGCTTTTCCGTGGTTTCGATGTGCTCAGTGTCGAGGAGTTTCAGCAGTTTGCCGCCGATTTCGGTCATCCCCTGTTGAGTTATGAATTTGCCTCAACACCGCGTACCCAGGTCGCGGAAGGTATTTACACGTCAACGGAGTACCCGCCGCATCAATCGATTCCGCTGCACAATGAACAATCCTACACGCGCGACTGGCCCATGAAAATATGGTTTTACAGCGCGCTTGCCGCGCAATCGGGGGGCGCTACGCCGATTGCCGACAGCCGGAAAATCTATCAGTCCATCGCGCCGAAAATCCGCGACCGTTTTGTCAGCCGTGGGTTGATGTATATACGCAACTACGGCAGCGGGCTGGATGTGCCCTGGACACAGGTGTTCAATACCGATGACCGCGCAGTGGTCGAGCGCTATTGCCAGCTGCATGACATTGCCTGCGAATGGAAGGCGGACGGTGAATTGCGCACCTACCAGATATGCCAGGCGACCGCCCGGCATCCGCGCACGCATGAAATGGTATGGTTCAATCAGGCGCATCTTTTTCATATTTCCGCGCTGGAACCGGCATTACGCGAAACCCTGCTGGATGTCGTGACTGAGGAAGACCTGCCGCGTAATGTTTATTACGGCGATGGCAAACCGATTGAAGACGCCATACTGGACGAAGTGCGCGCAGTGCTTGACACACACAAAGTGACATTCCCTTGGCAGCAAGGCGATGTGCTGATGCTCGACAATATGCTGACAGCGCATGCGCGTGATCCTTTCAAGGGGCCGCGCCGCGTCGTGGTGGCAATGGCTGAAGCGCATCAGGCGTGACATGGCCTTCCTCCTTATACATTGTGAGTGATACGTTAGTTCGTTTTTTGAGGAAATCCGGTCATGCGCGCGCCTGCAGCACAACAAGAAAATATTATCGAACGGTTTCAACGTCTGGCGCTAAGCCAGCCGCAACAACTGGCATTACGCTTTCTCGGTGACGGCGAGCAGGTCGGTGCGCTGTACAGTTACGCGCAAATCGATGCCGGTGCGCAGGCTGTTGCCGGGTACTTGCAGGCTTTTGTCAGGCCGGGGGATCGTGTGCTATTGCTGTTCCCGGGCAGTCCTGATTATGTTATCGCTTTTCTGGGGTGTTTGTATGCCGGTGTAACCGCTGTCCCGGCTTACCCGCCCGAGCGTCTCGGCGGTCTCAGGCCGCAACACGGCGAGCGCTTGAGTGTGATCGCGGCGGACTGCAAACCCGCGCTGGTTCTGACTCAACGTGATTGGATCGAAACGGTAACGGCGCAGATGGGGACGCTGTTCGCTTCAATCCATGCAAAAGTTGTTGCATTTGAGGACATCGGCCATGCCGCGGCGCAATCCTGGCGGCCACCGGTATTGCGCGGTGACAGCATTGCATTTCTGCAGTATACCTCCGGCTCGACGTCGACCCCGAAAGGCGTGATGGTTGGTTATGACAATCTGGTCGCTAACGAAGTGGCGATCCAGAAACGTTTCGAAATTACCGCAGCAGATAGTTTCGTCAGCTGGCTGCCGCTGTTTCACGATATGGGACTAGTAGGGGGGCTGATGCAGCCTCTGTACAGCGGCATTACCCTGACGCTGATGTCGCCGAAGCATTTTCTGGAGCGCCCGGTGCGCTGGCTGGAAGCGATCACGCGGTACGGCGGCAGCATCAGCGGCGGACCCAATTTCGCATACCGGTTATGTGTGGAACGCATTGGCGAAAGCGCCATGGATTCACTGGACTTAAGCACATGGCGTATCGCATTCTGTGGCGCGGAGCCGATTCGCCAGGAAACACTTGCGGCATTCGCGGAAAAATTTGCCGCCGTGGGTTTAAATGCGAATGCGCTTTATCCCTGTTATGGACTGGCCGAATCAACCTTGCTGGTGACGGGCGGACGTCCCGGCAGCGGGGCTGGCGTGATCAATATCAATGCCGATGCGATGGCGGACGGGCGTTTTGAGCCGGATGCCGCCGGGCAGCCAGTCGTGAACTGTGGCGCAGTGCAGGATGGTCATACGCTGGCGTTGATGCACCCGCAGTCCTGTGAATCGGTAAATCATGATGCGATTGGCGAGGTCTGGATTTCAGGCCCCAGCATCGCGCAAGGTTACTGGCAGAACGAAGCCGCGACAGCTGCGGGATTTGTCAGCATGAACGGAAAGTCCTGGCTGCGTACCGGCGATTTGGCTTTTCTGCGGGATGGGGAATTGTTCATCACCGGGCGGCTCAAGGATTTGATCCTGGTGCGGGGGCAGAATCTGTATCCCCAGGATATCGAAATCCTGCTGGAAGCGCAGATCGAAGTATTGCGCAAAGGGCGGATCGCCGCCTTTGCCGTTGATCATCGGGACGGTGAAGGCATCGGAATCGCCGCCGAAATTGGCCGCAGCACGCAGAAACTGGTTCCGCCGCAGGCCCTGTTTGATTTGATCAATGAAACGCTGGCCCAGGCTTACCAGGAACCGGCCAGCGTTATTTTACTGTTACAGCCCGGCACATTACCCAAAACAACCAGCGGCAAGCTGCAGCGGCGTGCATGCTGGCTCGGCTGGCAGGATGGCACGTTGCAGCCGTATGCGGTATACCATCCAGATCATGGCCCTGGGCCGGCAGCACCGGCAGTGCCAGTCATTGCGGATCAATGGTCGGATACCGAACAGCAGGTCGCTACTCTGTTTCAGGAAGTTCTCCATGTTCCGGCGATTGAGCGCAGTGCCAGCTTTTTTGCACTTGGCGGCAATTCGATTGATGCCATGCATTTGCTGGCACTTGTGCGTGAACGTTTCGCGATTGATCTGGAATCCAGTGCTATTTTTGAAGCGCCGGCTGTTACCACCTTTGCCGCCCGCCTGGATAGCGCCAGGCGGAAGCCCGATGCAAGCCCGGATACTGATCTGGTGCGGTATTCTGTGGTCGGGAACGATTTCCCATTGTCCTACGCGCAGCAGCGGATATGGTTTCACCATCAGATCACACCGGAAAGTACCGCCTACCATATGATCGGAGCGGTACGCATTCGCGGCAAACTGCTGCGCAGCGTGCTTGAGCAGACGTTGTTCCGGTTGGCGCAGCGGCATGAATCGCTGCGCACGGTTTTCGTTGAATCTGCAGAGATGCCTAGGCAGTTGATACTTGCCGAGTCTGTCATCGATCTGCAGTGGGCGGCTGATGATGTGATCGATCGCAACACCGGCCGGCAGCAAGCATCCACCATTGCAACCGCATTGCGGCCTTTTGATCTGGCAAAGGGGCCTTTATGGCGCCTGCTGGTGATCGAGTGTGGCCATGATACGTATGAACTGTATCTGGTGATGCACCATATCATCGCCGATGGCTGGTCGGTGAATGTGCTGTTGAACGAACTGGCCGGAATTTATACTGCGTATACCGCATTAACGCACGGAAACCTGCCGGAATTGCCCGAATTGCCTGTCCGTTATGTCGATTACGCGATCTGGCAGCGCAACAGAATCGATGCCGGTGCGCTGGCGTCACAGCAAGCGTATTGGATCGAACAACTCGGCAAAGTACAAGCACCGATCCATTTACCGATGGATCACCCGCGCCCTGCGATGCCGAATGGCCGGGGCGATGTCGTGCGTTTTGCGCTCAGCCCGGCAGCCAGCGTGCATTTCCGCGAACGGATGAACGCAGCAGGCACAACGGTCTTTATGGGTCTGCTGACTGCTTTTGCCGCTTTGCTCTACCGCTATAGCGGGCAAACGGATGTGCGGATAGGCGTGCCGGTAACCAACCGTAACCAGATGGCCACGACAGGAATCATTGGTCTGTTCGTGAATATGCTGGTGTTGCGGATGCCGGTCAAAGGGATGATGCGCTTTGATGAACTCCTGCAACACATTCGCACCACCGCGCTTGCGGCGCAGGATCATGCGGAAATGCCTTTCGATCAGTTGGTGGAAGCGTTGCAGCCGGTACGTGAATTGGGTATTTCACCGCTGTTCCAAGTGTTATACAACCATCTCCAGGTGGATTATGCCGCGCTGGAAAAATCCACCGGCTGGAAGGTCGAGCGGATCGACTGGAGCGGCGGCGGATCGCAATTTGATTTGAGTCTGGAAACCGAAGAAGATCCGGACGGCACCATCCGTGGCGTATTTGTCTACGCGGCGGATTTATTCGATCGTGCTACGATTGAGCGCATGGCCGGGCATTTTCAAACGATACTGGCGCACTGGCTGCGCGACCCGGCGCAGTACGTGAGCACAGTACAGTTGGAACAGGCGGATGAAAACACCTGTTCTGCCGGAAGCGAAACCGAGCCTTTCATGCCGGTTTTTACGCGCATCAGCCAGCTTGCCTTGCAGCAACCCGGCCAGGTGGCTTTGATCGATGCGCAGCGGCAAATCACGTATGACGAAATGGAACGCCGCTCAAGCCGGATTGCGCAACAACTGGCGCGGTTGGGCGCAGGTGCTGAACATTGCGTCGGGCTGTTGGCCGAACGCGGTGTGGATTGGGTTATCGCTGCGCTGGGGATATTGAAGGCCGGTGCGGCGTATGTGCCGCTGGATCCGGATTATCCAGCGGAGCGCATGCAGTATATTCTTGACGATGCGCAAATCGGCACAGTGTTGCTGCAGAAATCGCTGGAATTGCCTATCGATCTTTCTGTGACGTTAAACCGTATTTTTCTGGATGAGCCGAATGATCTGAATGATCTGGACATGCCACCAACGGTTACCGTGACGCAGCAACAACTGGCGTATGTGATTTATACCTCGGGTTCGACCGGGCAGCCGAAAGGCGTCGGCGTGGCGCACGGCCCGCTGGCCATGCATTGCCGGGCGGTTGCGCACACCTACGGTTTGCAGTCTACCGATTGCGCACTGCATGGCGCGCGTTTTACTTTCGATGCCGCAGTGGAGCAATGGCTGATTCCTTTGCTGGCGGGTGCGCGGCTGCTGATCAATGATCCCGGTGCCTGGGGCGTTGAGGAAATGGCTGCGGCGATTCGCACGCATGGCGTCACCCTGATTTATCCGCCAACTGCGCCGATTCTGCAACTGGCCGACTGGGCCATCGAACACGCTGAAAAACTGCCGGTGCGATTATGCACGGTGGGTGGCGAAGCCGTGGCGCGCGATGCGGTGGAACGAATACACCGGGGATTGCAGCCGCAGTTGTTGATTAACGGTTACGGCCCGACCGAAGCGATTATTACCCCCTTATTGTGGACTGCGGCAGCCGGTACATCATGTGCAACGCCTTATGCGCCTATCGGCCAGGCTGTTGGCGACAGAACCGCGTATGTGCTCGACAGCGATCTCAATATTGTCCCAGCTGGTGCGGACGGTGAGCTGTACATCGGCGGCAGCGGTCTTGCGCGCGGTTATTTTCAGCGTCCGGCGCTGACGGCGGAATGTTTCATCCCCGATCCTTTCGGGCCGCCGGGCAGCCGAATGTACCGCACGCGTGATCTCGCGCGCCGCCTTGCCAGCGGAGATATCGAATATCTGGGCCGCAGCGACCGTCAGATCAAGCTCAGGGGTTACCGGATCGAACTCGGCGAAATCGAAGCACAGCTGCTGGCATTGCCCGGCGTGCGCGAAGCCTGTGCCACGTTACAAAGCGGATCGGCCAGCGCCAGGCTGGTTGCCTATGTGGCGACAGCCAGTCATGATTCCGGCATTGCCGCCAGTGCGAAGCACGCGCTGGAGCAGCGTCTGCCCGGCTATATGGTGCCGTCGGTCATTATTGCGGTGGATCATCTGCCACGAACAGCGCACGGCAAAGTCGATTATGCCGCGCTGCCGGATGCGGAACCCGAGGATAAAATCCGGGTGATGCCGCGCACCGGGCTGGAGCGCCGTCTGGCGGATATCTGGCAGGCTTTGCTGAAGATCGAAGACGTTGGCATTACCGATAACTTTTTTGAACTGGGCGGTGATTCCATCATCGCCCTTCAGGTAGTCAGCCGGGCACGTAATGCCGGGATCAGCTTCTCGCCCGCAACGCTTTTCCGTCACCAGACCATCGAAAAACTCGCCGAATCGATTGCGCTTTCAACCGGTTACCAATCGGTGAACGCGCTCGAACCGGAAGACGGCGAAATCCCGCTGACACCGATTCAGGCCGATTTCTTCGTGCAAAATATTCCGAACCGGCATCACTGGAATCAATCACTGCTGCTGGATTTGCGTCAACCGATAGAGATCACTCACCTGGCAGCTGCGCTGGCAGCGCTGATGACGCATCACGACGCATTGCGCCTGCGTTATCGGCAAACAGCGGAGGGCTGGTCGCAGCGGTATATCCCGCGCCATACAGCCGCAGGACAGGATATTCTGTGGAGCCGCGAAGTCAGCAGCCAGCACGAACTGGAACAATGCTGTGCGGTGGCGCAGGAAAGCCTGGATCTCGAACACGGGCCGCTGATGCGGGCGGTTCATATCACGCATGCTGATAAGCGTCAAAGTCTGTTGCTCGTCATCCATCATCTCGTGGTGGATGGCGTATCCTGGCGCATTCTGCTCGAAGATCTCGAACACACTTATCAACAACTGGCCGCTGGCGCATCGCCGCAACTGCCGGTTGTAACGCAATCGTTCCGCCAGCATGCACAGGCGCTGCACGACACTGCCCAGCATCGCGCGTTGGCGGCAGAAGTCGATTACTGGCATGCCGTCACAGCCGATGCGATGCCAGGCTTTCCACCGGATGTGCCGGATGCAGCCACAAGTATGCGCGATGCTGCGGAGATTGCCTTGCGCATCGACAGCCAGCACACGCGGGCGTTGCTGGAAGAAGCTTGCCGGACTTACCGGACACGCGTCGATGAACTGCTGCTGGCTGCCCTGGTGCGCACGGCAGCGGTCTATCGCGGAGCTGAAGCGATGATTGTCGAAGTGGAATCTCATGGCCGCAGCCCGGTTGCGGAACAATCCGGTGACATTGATTTGAGCCGCACCGTGGGCTGGTTCACCGCCGTTTATCCAGTCCGGCTGATGTTCTCGGATGATCTGGGTCGTTGTATCCGGCACGCCAAAGAGGCGCTGCGCAGCGTGCCGCATGAAGGGCTGGGGTATGGGCTGTTGCGGCATTGCGCGCCTTCCGCGCTGCGCGAACAGGCGAATGCCTGGCCGCGTCCAACAGTGACATTGAATTATTTAGGACGGCTGGATAGCAGTCTCGGCACGGAAGGCAGCCTGTTCGGCTGGAATGAGGAATCGTCCGGGCAGGATCGCGATGCCGATGCGCCGCTGATCAATGCGCTGGAAATCAATGCTTACGTCTATAACGGTGGGCTGGTGCTGAACTGGCGTTACAGCCGCGCGCAATATCGTGAAGACACCATGAAATTGCTCATCGCGGCGTATCATGTCAGCCTGGAAGAAATCATTACCCACTGCCTGGGCCAGGAGACCGGAGGCGCCACGCCATCGGATTTCCCGCTCGTGCAAATGCGTCAGGAAGATCTGGACGCGCTGGGTCCGTCGATCCGGCAGATTGAAGACATCTATCCGCTCACCGCATTGCAGCAGGGCATTCTGTACCATGCGCTTGAGACGCCGGAAAGCGATGCATATTTTTATCAGCGGGGTTTTCTGCTGCGCGGGGCTTTATCGGTTCCGCATTTCCAGCGTGCATGGGAAGTGGTGGCGAATCGCCATGCCGCGCTGCGCAGCGACTACCGCTGGGAAGGGCTGAACACGCCAGTTCAGATCGTTTGCAAGTCTGCGACAGCACGGATCATTGAAGCGGACTGGTGCGGACTGGATGAATCCGAACAATGGTACAGGTTCGACGGCCTGCTGCTGCAGGAACGGCAGCAAGGGTTTGACTTCGGTGCGGCTTCCAATCTGCGTCTGCGCCTGATCCGCGTGGCGCAGGATGCGTGGTGGTTTGTCTGGAGTCAGCACCATATTGTGCTGGACGGTTGGAGCATGGGCATCGTTTTACGCGATGTCATGCAGGCGTACCACGCTTATCAGCATGGGCAGCCGTGGCACCGTGCCGCTGCGTATGTATATTCCGATTATCTGCATTGGCTGGCAAAACGGGATCAGGCGCAGGCGCTGGATTACTGGCAGCAGCAGCTGGCCGGTTTCGATACGCCAACGCCGTTGCCGGGTGGCCGGTTGCAGGGCGCGCCGGGCTATGCAGAACTGAGTTGCAGTCTCGATGCGGTCACGACGCGACGCATCCAGGAAGCCGCGCAGAACAACGGCGTGACATTGAATACGCTGGTGCAGGGGGCGTGGGCATTGATGCTCGGGCGCTACAGCGGGCAAAGTGGTACAGGTGACATCGTGTTCGGCATCACCGTGTCCGGACGTTCCGCAACCATTCAAGGCATTGAGGAATGGGTCGGTCTGCTGATCAATACCGTGCCGTTGCGCGTGCGTATCCCGGGCAATGAAACGGTCACTGCCTGGCTGCAGCGGCTGCAACGCCAGAATTTTGAATTGCAGGCCTATGAAGATACCCCGCTGAACGACATACAGCGCGTGAGCGTGGGGCGTGATGGCAGTGGTACGGGTATTGGCTCCGGCCCTGGTCTTTTTGAGACCATACTGGTATTTGAAAATTATCCGCTGGACGAAGCGCTGTTAAAACACTCGGATGGACTCACGATGGGTTTGCTGGAAGAACACCGTCCCCATGCGAAGGATGAACAGCCCGGCCGTAACAATTTCCCGCTGAGCGTGATTGCTTCACTGCATCAGGAACGATTGACGCTGGATTTTTCATGGCGCTGCGACCGGGTGGACGGGAATGTGATTCGGGCGATCGCGGAATATATGCCGCCACTGATCGAACAACTGGCTAAACAATTGGCCAGCGGCGCGCCGTTACGGTTGGGCGATATTTCCCTGGGTATTGAATCTGAGCAAGGGCAGGGGCAAGGGAAGTTCTGCGGTGAACCGCATGTGCATGAACCGCTGCCGGTATTGGCCGCCTGGTCGCGTTGGGTGGCCGAGCGTCCGGATGACATCGCGATTCAATACGAAGATCGCCGCTGGAGCTATGCGGCGCTCGATCAGGCCGCTAACCGCCTGGCGCGTATGCTGTTGAATCATGGCGTGACTGCGGACGATCGCATCGGACTTTATCTTGCCGATCGGTCAGCCGAATGGGTGCTCAGTATTCTCGCCGTGTTCAAAGCGGGCGCGGTTTATCTGCCGCTGACACAAGATTTGTCGGAGGCGCGTGTGTGCCAGCTTCTGAACGATGCAGGCGTGCGCCGGGTGATCACCGACCGGCAAAATGTCGCCGCGTCGCTGCAAACCGGTTTTACGATGATCCATCTCGACGATCCGCAGATCGCGCACTGTGCTGCTGACGCCGTGATTCCGTCGGTGTCGCCGGATCACCTGGCGTATGTGATTTATACTTCCGGCTCGACTGGGCGCCCCAAAGGTGTTGCGGTCAGCCATCGCGCGTTGTCCCATTATGTGGATGGCGTACTGAAGCGTCTGGCGTTGTCCGGTTCCGGCAGCATGGCGATGATTTCCACGCCGATGGCGGATCTCGGCAATACCGTTCTGTTCGGCGCATTGGTATCGGGCAGTCTGCTGCATCTGATTTCAGCGGAACGGGCTGCGGATCCCGCAGCGCTAGGCAGCTATATGCAGGAACACAACGTCGCGGTGCTCAAGATCGTGCCCGGACATTTACGCGGCCTGCTCGATGCGGTGCAGGATGGTTCCGTGCTTCCCGGTGAAATGCTCGTTCTGGGTGGTGAAGCCGCCGATCCTGCGTTGATCCGCAGGGTGAGGGCATTGCTTCCGCAGTGCAGAATCGTCAATCATTACGGCCCGGCGGAAACCTGTGTGGGCGTGCTGACGCATGAACTGGCCAGTGAGTTGGTCCATGACGTTGGTGATATCGTTCCGATCGGTCAGCCGTTGCCGGGGGTGCGCGCCTATGTGCTGGATGCGGAGCTCAATCCGCTGCCTGCTGGCATACCGGGCGAGCTGTATCTCGGCGGTGCAGGGCTGGCGCGGGGATACCACGGCAACCCGGCAGCAACCGCTGAACGGTTTGTTCCCGATCCATTCGGCAGCGGTGAGCGTCTTTACCGCAGCGGTGACCGCGTGATGCACCGGGAAGGGCGGATCGAATTTATCGGGCGCAGCGATGATCAGATCAAACTCCGCGGTTACCGCATCGAGCCGGGCGAAATTGCCCGGCAGCTGCAAACGTTACCGGGCGTGCGCGACTGTGTCGTGGTGCCGCAGGTGACGGAAGACGGTCTGGTGACCCAATTGCTGGGTTACTACGTGCCTGAGGATGCTGAACAGTATTCAGCGGACGCCGTACAGGCGGAACTGGCTGCACGGCTGCCGGAATATATGCTGCCTGCGCTGATTGTCTTAGACGCGATTCCCCGCACCCGGAACGGCAAGATAGACCGTCAGGCGCTGCCGTTACCTGGAAAAGTTTCGGAAAATATTTACCGTGCGCCGCGCAATGCGCTGGAACAGTTGCTCTGTGACATCTGGCGCGAAGTACTGGGCATGGATGCCGTGGGTATCGACGATCACTTTATGGCGCTGGGCGGCGACTCGATTCTGAGCCTGCAAGTCATCGCCCGGGTGCGTCGTCAGGGAATAAAACTGACGCCGCGTTTGATGTTTGAATACCCGACCATCGAACAGCTTGCCGGGCAGCTTTCGGCCAGTTCGGAGAGTAGTACGGTGCAGGACAAACCCGTGGCGGCCATGCAAGACAGGGGCGACAGTATCATCCGCAATGACGGCATGACACGCGGGCCGCTGTCGCCTGCGCAGAAACGCCTGTGGTTCCTGTCGCAGCTTGCGCCGGAAAGTACGGCTTATCATATCCTCGGCGGTTTAAAATTCACCGGGGATTTTCACGGCGATGCGCTGAATAGCGCGTTGAGTGTGCTGGTGGCGCGTCATGAATCGTTGCGTACCAGCCTGCATGAAGCGGCAGGCGAGTTGTATCAGGTTATTCACCCGGCGTATGCGTTGGCGGCGGATGTGATCGATCTTTCCGGTTTGCACGATCCCGCAGTCACGGCGTCACGCCTGGACGAAGTGGCGGTGCAGGATGCGCAGCGACCATTCGACCTGAAGCAGGGCAGGCCATTGCGGGCCACGCTGGTCAAATGCGCTGCCGGTGAATGCGTATTGCTGATGAGTTTTCATCATGCCGTAGTCGACGGCTGGTCGATGAATCGTTTCATGGCTGAATTCGCCGAGTGTTACAGCGCGGTCATCGAACATCGCGCCCCCGTTTTGCCGCCGTTACCCATTCGTTATATCGATTATGTCGATTGGCAGCAGCATTATCTGGCCGGTGCGGAAGGCGAAAAACACCTGGCCTACTGGATGGCGCAGTTGAGTGGCGACAGCAGTGACATTTCATCGCCGCTGGCGTTGCCTGCCGATCGTCCACGTCTGGCAGCGGACAGCTATCATGGCGCCGTGTATGCCTTCGAACTCGATGTGGAACTGGCGGGTCAGTTGCGTGCCTGGGCGCAAACCGAGAGAACCACGCTGTTCATCGTCATGCTGACGGCGTTTCAGACGCTGCTGTATCGCCTGACCGGACAGCCGGTATTGCCTATCGGTATTCCCGTAGCGAATCGCGACCGGCCTGAAACGCAGGGTATCGTCGGCCTGTTTGTGAATACGCTGGTGCATCGCGCAGAACTGCGCGGTGATCTGACGATTCAATCGCTGCTTGCTGCGGTACAACAAACCGTGATGGATGCGCAGACGCATCAGAATCTGCCGTTTGAGCGGCTGGTTGAAGCATTGCAGCCTGAGCGTCATCTCGATCACAATCCCTTGTTTCAGGTGTTGTATAACCATCAGAAACGTGATTTCGCGCCGCTGAAGCAGTTGCCCGGCCTGGTTATCGATCGTTATCCGCGCGCTGCGGCCAATACCCAGTTTGAACTGGCGCTGCATACGGAAGAAGATGAGACAGGCCGCATCAAAGGCACTTGGGCGTATGCGATGGAGCGTTTTGATGCCGGGACGATAGCGCGCTGGCACGGCTATTTTATTGCGCTGCTGCGGCAGCTTGCCAGCAACACCGCACGCTGTGTTGCCGATCTGGATGTCATGAACGATGCTGAGTGGCAAAGGCTGGCGGATTGTTGCGGTGCGGTAGACGAGGAAGAAACTGAATTTGAAGCGGTGCATTCTGGGGTCAGCCGCTGGGCAAACAAGGAACCTGAGCGGGTTGCGGTTGAATTGGGCGCTGCACAGTTGAGCTATGGTGAACTAGAACGCTGGTCGAACCGCGTGGCGCACCGGCTCAGACGCCTGGGCGTCGGCACGGATACGCTGATTGGCGTTTACATGGAACGCTCGCTGGAACTGATCGTCGGGATACTGGGGATATTGAAGGCGGGTGGCGCTTATGTCGCGCTGGAACCGGCGCATCCGGTCGAACGGCTGCGGCTGATGGCGGAGAACGCAAAACTCGGCATCATCCTGACGACAGCGGATTTGAACGCACGGATCCGGCTGCCGGAGCACATCACCGCGCTGTGCCTTGACCAGGATCACTGCGAAGATGAGATCAATAGCACCCCGGCAGGCGAAATTTATCCGGAACAACTGGCGTATGTGCTGTATACCTCCGGTTCGACCGGGCAGCCGAAAGCCGCCGGGAATACCCATCGTGGACTGTCGAACCGCCTGTCCTGGATGCAGGCCGCGTATGCACTGACACCTGGAGAAGGCGTGCTGCAGAAGACGCCGATCGGTTTCGACGTATCGGTATGGGAATTGTTGTGGCCGCTGCGGGTCGGCGCACGCATGGTACTGGCCGCGCCGGGCGCGCATCGCGATCCGGCTGAGCTCGTCCGGCTGATTCACGCGCATCAGATTACTACGCTGCATTTTGTGCCTTCCATGCTGCAGGAATTTTTGACTGCGGACGGCATGGCAACCTGCCAGCAGCTCAGACAGATCGTCTGCAGCGGCGAAGCGCTGGGCGGCGAACTGGCAAGCACGCTGTTTATGCGCCTGCCGCAGGTCGCGCTGCATAACCTGTACGGTCCGACCGAATGCGCAATCGACGTCACGCACTGGACTTGTGACCGCGCCGCAGACTTGCGCCGCACGATACCGATCGGCAGACCGATCGCGCAGACCGTCATCCGCATACTGGACCGGGATTTGAATCCGGTGCCGGAAGGTGTGACAGGCGAACTGTACCTGGGCGGCTGGGGCGTCGGGCGCGGCTACTGGGGACAAGGCGCGCTCACGGCAGAACGTTTTGTGCCGGATCCTTATGGACACCCCGGCGACCGTCTGTACCGCAGCGGCGACTTAGGCTGCTGGCGGGAAGGCGTGATCGAATACGCCGGGCGCGTGGACGAACAGATCAAATTGCGCGGACAGCGCATAGAACTCGGCGAAATCACCAGCCAGCTGTTGCGGCAGCCGGGGGTCCGGGAAGCGGCGGTACTGGTGCGCGAAGAGCGCATCGTCGCTTATGTAACAGGGGTGACGAGAGATCAGTTGGATGTGGAAGTCCTGCGGAAAGGGCTGCGCGACCATCTGCCGGAAGCGATGGTACCGGCGAAGCTCATACTTCTGGAACACCTGCCCAAGACCGTCAACGGCAAGCTCGACCGCAAGGCGTTGCCCGCGCCGGAGTGGACAGGGACAGACAAAAGCTCGCCCGAGACGGAGTGGGAACGCAAACTGGCGCAACTGTGGCAGGAGATATTGGGTGTTAAGCAGATTGGGCAGATCGGACGTGAAGACAGTTTCTTCGACCTCGGCGGTCATTCTCTGCTCGCCATGCGCCTGGTGGCGCGATTGCGCGACGAATGGCAGGTGAATGTGTCGGTGCGGCTGATTTTCGAACAGCCCAGACTTTGCCAGCTGGCGGCAGAGATCGCGCTGATTCATTCCGCTACCCACACGGCTGAAAACAATTTGGATACGATTGATGCGCTGTTGCGCGAAATGGAATCATCATGAATGCGCCGGATGAAAAATTGCTGACCGTTACTGCGGAACAACGCCAGAAAGAGGATTTGGTACGGCGATTCGTCAGTCTACCGCTGGAGCGGCGCCGTCATTTCCTGACCCGGCTAAGCGAGCAGGGGATCGATTTTTCCCTGCTGCCCATTCCGTCCGGATTGGCGGGAACGGATGACGTTCCGCTGTCATTCGCGCAGCAGCGCTTATGGTTTCTTGCACGCCTGGATCCGGACAGTACCGCTTATCATATGACCGGCGGGCTGCATGTTCGCGGGCAATTGCAGACGGATGCCGTGTATGCGGCATTTACACACATTCAGGCGCGCCATGCCGCTTTGCGCACCACATTCCATGAAATCGACGGACAGGCGGTTCAGTGCATCCATGAATCGCAGGCATTGCCTTATCGTGAGCTTGACTTCACCGGCAACCAGACGTTAGACGATACCGCATTACGGGCGCTGGCCGAAGCCGAGGCGCGCACGCCGTTTGATCTGGAACAGGGGCCGCTGTGGCGGATTACGCTGGTGCGTTTATCGGACAGCGAATATGAAATATGGCTCAGCCTGCACCATATCATTGCCGATGGCTGGTCACTCAATCATCTGATGCATGAGTTCTCCGAACTTTATAAAGCCGACCTAAGTTCCCCCCAGTATGAGATAGAAGCGGTCAGGATCACTTACGGCGATTATGCGGTATGGCAACGCGCATGGCTTGAGGCGGGCGAGGCCGATCGTCAGCTGGCTTACTGGTTATCCTGTCTGGAAGAAGAACAACCAGTGCTGCATTTACCGGAGGATCATAGCCGGCCGGTGACGCCCAGCAATCGCGGCGGGCGTGTGCCTTTTTCATGCGACGAACAACTGACCGGGCAACTGCGGGATCTGGCGCGCGTACAGGGTATGACTTTATCCAATATATTGCTGGCCGCATTTCTGATCGTGCTGTACCGTTATTCCGGCCAGCGTGATCTGCGTGTCGGCATACCGCTGGCCAATCGCGACCGATCAGAGATTGACCGGGTAATCGGTTTCTTCGTGAATACCGTGGTGATCCGCGTCCCGGTCCAGGGGCGAGTGTCGGTGCATGAATTGCTGCATGCCGTACGCACCGCCATGATCGAGGCGCAGGCCCATCCGGATTTGCCGTTCGAACGACTGGTCGATGCACTGCCGCATGAGCGCAGCCTCGATCGCAATCCGCTGTTTCAGGTGATGTATAACCATCAGCAGCGTGCTTATGATGCAGTGAGCATTCCCGGCCTGGAAGTATTCCCGATCGACCGTGATGCAGGTGGAGCGCAGTTGGATCTGAGTCTCGATACGGAAGAACTGGGTATCGCATTACAAGGCGTTTTTACCTATGCACTGGATCTGTTCGAGCGTTCGACGATAGAACGGCTCGCGCATCATTGGCGGCGAACACTGGCAGCGATGGTGAACGATCCCGCGCAACGGATTGCTGAAATACCGCTGCTGGATGAAGCGGAAGCGCACCGTATTCTGAAGGAGTGGAATGCCGCAGCGGTCGATGATCAGGAAACGCTGATTGATCCGGCGAACGAGTCAGTCAATCAGCGTTTCCGTAAAGAAGATGTCTATTTTCATGCATTGTTTGAGGTGCAGGCAGCGCGGACACCGCAGGCGACGGCACTGATCTTCCCGCAGGAGAGGCAGGAACAATGTTTGACGTATGCAGAACTGAATACCCAGGCAAATCGGTTGGCCCGCAGGTTGCGGTCATTGGGTGTGGGGCCGGACGTGCTGGTGGGGATTGCGGTAGAGCGTTCGATCGAGATGGTGATCGGTCTGCTGGCCATTTTCAAAGCGGGTGGCGCTTATGTGCCGCTGGACCCGGAATACCCGGCCGAGCGTCTGGCTTACATGATGTCAGACAGCGGTATCGGTCTATTGCTGACGCAGGAGCAGTTGCAGGCGCGCTTGTCGATACCGGAGGGTGTGCAGGTACTCGATTTGGATGGAGAATCGGAAGATTGGCATCAGGAATCCGGTGAGAATCTGCCACTGACTATCCAGCCGGATAATCTGGCTTACGTGATCTATACCTCGGGTTCTACAGGGAAGCCGAAGGGGGTCTGTATTTCAATACAGAGTTTCACCCAGCACATTTTTACTTCGATAAAGATGTTCGGTTTGACAAGCAAAGACCGGGTACTGCAATTTTCCACCTATAACTTCGATGCGTTTATTGAACAGCTTTACCCGGCACTGTGCTGCGGCGCATCGATTGTCATCCGGGGAAAAAATATCTGGGGATCCGATGAGTTTTATCAGCAGCTGATCACACAGTCGATCACTGTCGTGGATTTGCCCACACAATATTGGTACCAGTTAGTCAGAGACTTTGCTGCTTACCAATTCTCCGAGTACGGCGCGCTGCGCCAGATGAATGCCGGTGGTGAGGCTTTGCCGGCCGAGGGTTTGCAAATCTGGCATCAGGCACACTTGAATCATGTGACACTTTTAAATACTTACGGGCCTACAGAAGCTACGGTGACTGCCACTGTTCTGGATTGCAGCAATTCCATGGGTGGTCATGACAAACCGATTGTGCCGATTGGCCGGCCGTTAGGGGGGCGATGCTGCTATTTGCTGGATGAGGATCTGAATCCTGCTCCGATCGGGCGCACCAGTGAGTTATATCTGGGTGGTATAGGACTTGCGCGCGGGTATCATGGCCGTCCTGCATTGACGGCGGAGCGGTTTGTGCCGAATCCTTATGGTGAAGCGGGCAGCAGGATGTACCGGACGGGTGATCTGGTGCGCTACCGGCCGGATGGCAATATCGAATACGTGGGCCGGATCGATCACCAGCTGAAGATCCGGGGGTTCCGCATCGAACTTGGGGAGATCGAATCACAACTACAGGCACAAGCCGGTGTACGGAATGCAGTGGTATTGGCGCAGTCCGGTGCAGGAGGGCAACAGCAGCTGGTGGCTTACGTCGTTCCGCTAGAGGGCGGTCTGATCGAAGCCGATGCAGAAGTGCAGAATGCATTCCGGTCAGCATTGAAATCCCGGCTGCAGACGGTGCTGCCGGAGTACATGATTCCGGCACAATATGTGCTGCTGGTGTCGCTGCCGTTGACGCCGAATGACAAGCTGGATCGCAAGGCGCTACCGGCGGTGGAAGTCAGTGCATTCCAGGGAGCGTACGAGGCACCGCGGACAGAACTGGAGCGGCAATTGGCCGAGGTCTGGCAGTCGGTGCTGGGTGTGGAACAGGTCGGACTCAACGACAATTTTTTTGAGCTGGGTGGCGATTCCATCATCTCGTTACAGGTGGTCAGCCGTGCCCGGCAACGGGGTATCCACTTTACGCCGAAGGATGTTTTTCAGCACCAGACGCTGGCGGGGCTTGCAACGATAGCCCGGGAAATCGGGCAAGGCACGCCGGTTGATCAGTGGCCGGTGAAAGGCATTCTGCCATTGCTGCCGATTCAGCGTTGGTTCTTTGAAGCGCCGATTCCGGAGCGTCACCACTGGAACCAGTCGGTACTGCTGAAACCCGCCGAACCTTTGCAGGCTACGACGCTGCAAACCGCACTGGAATATCTACTGCTTCACCACGATGCCCTGCGGCTCAGTTTTACTGAAGTGAACCAGGAGTGGCAGGCGGTCTTTCTGGCGCCGGCGCAGATCAACAAAGCCCTGCTCTGGCAGCGGTCGATATCCGGGGTCGAAGCATTGGAAGGATTATGCAATGAAGCGCAGCGCAGTTTGGATCTGGAGCAGGGGCCTCTGCTGCGTGCCGTGCTGGCCGATCTGCCGGAGGGGGAACAGCGGCTGTTACTGGTGATTCACCATCTGGTCGTGGATGGCGTGTCGTGGCGGGTGCTATTGGAAGATCTCCAGACCGCTTACCGGCAAACCCAATCCGGACAGGCAATCCGGCTGCCGGCCAAAACCGACTCAGTACGGACATGGTCTGAGCGGCTGCACCAGTATGCGCGGAACGACGTGCACCAGCAGGAATTGGTCTATTGGCAAACGGAATTGGCAGAAGCTCAGGGAGAGTTGCCCCGGGACAATCCGGAAGGCAGTCTGCAGAACAAACATGCCCGGCATGCCGTTACCCATTTGGATAAAACATGGACGGAGCGTTTGCTCAAAGAGGCGCCCGCTGCTTACCGCACCCAGATCAACGATCTGTTGCTGACAGCGCTGGCGCGGGTGATCGGTCACTGGGCCCGGCAATCGTCAGTACTGATCCAACTGGAAGGCCATGGCCGGGAAGATCTGTTTGAAGACATCGATCTGACGCGTACCGTGGGTTGGTTGACCACGGTATTCCCGGTCAGGCTGAGTCCGGCGGAGTCGCTGGATACGTCCATCAAGACAATCAAAGAACAATTACGAGCCGTACCGGACAGGGGTATCGGCTTCGGTGTGCTGTGTTACCTGGGCGATGCGCCGGTCCGGCGGCAACTGAAAGCATTGCCGGAACCGCGGATTACCTTCAACTACCTGGGCCAGTTCGATAGCAGCTTTGATGCACGGGAAGGATTGTTCAGCCCCGCAGAAGAAGACAGGGGCGCACGGCAAAGCCCGGAAGCGCCATTGGATAATTGGCTGTCGATCGATGGCCAGGTTTACAACGGTGAACTCAAGCTGGGCTGGACTTTCAGCGGCGACATGTATGCTGAAGCGACGATTCAGGGATTGGCGGATGCTTATGCGGTAGAACTTCAGGCGTTGATCGGGCATTGCTGCAGCAAAGAGAATAATGCTGTAACGCCTTCGGATTTCCCGTTGGTAAACCTGGTTCAGGCTCAATTGGATACATTGCCTGTTCCCGTCGCCGAGATCGACGATATTTATCCGCTGTCACCCATGCAGCAGGGCATGCTGTTCCATAGCCTGAATGCGCCGGAAGAAGGTGCGTATCTGAATCAGTTGCGCATGGATATTCGTGGTTTGGATATAGAACGCTTCCGCAAAGCCTGGCAAAGTACATTGGACCGGCACGCTATCCTGCGGGCGGGATTTATCTGGGAAGGCCTGGAGGAACCGGTACAGGTGATTCGGCGGCAGGCTGCCTTACCGATACAGCTGCACGACTGGCGGAAGCAGATCGCGGCCGGTTATCCCGATGGACTGGCGGATGCGCTGGCGCAACTGGCACAGGAACGGTTGCAGACGGGATTTGCGCTGAATGCCGCGCCATTATTGCGCCTGGATTTGGTGCGGGTGGCGGATGATGGCTACCACATGATTTACACCAATCACCACATCCTGATGGATGGCTGGAGTGATTCTCAATTATTGGGCGAGGTGCTGCAGCGCTATCAGGGGCAAACTCCAGCTACGGTTCCAGGCAGCTATCGGGATTATCTGGTGTGGTTGCAGCGCCGGGATCCTGCAGCGCAGGAACGTTTCTGGCGCGAACAGCTGCAAGCGCTGGAGGAACCGACCCTGTTAGCCAATGCGGTGGGTAACGTTGCACATGTTCAATCGCCTGAATCGAATCAGGCGGGGGCTGTTTGGGGCGATTACAGTGTAACCCTGACCGAAGCGGAAGTCAGTCGTTTAAGCGGTTTCACCAAACAGCAGAAAGTGACGATCAATACCGTATTGCAGGCGGCCTGGTTGCTGTTATTACAACGCTACACCGGGCAGGACTGCGTCACTTTTGGGGCTACGGTAGCGGGCCGTCCGGCGGAGGTGCCGGGTATCGAACAACAGCTGGGCCTGTTTATCAATACATTACCCGTGGTGGGTCGGATCGATCCGGCGGAGCGTGTCGGCGATTGGGTGCAGCGCGTGCAGGCGCAGAATCTGGCCCTGCGGGAATACGAGCATACGCCGCTGTACGAGATTCAGCGCTGGGCAGGACAAGGTGGCAGTGCCCTGTTTGACAATATTATCGTCTTTGAGAATTACCCGGTGGCGGAAGCGTTGCAGAAAGGTGTGCCATCCGGTCTGGAATTCAGGGAAATACAGCATCACGAGCAGACCAATTACAGTTTGACATTGCTAGTGGGCCTGTCTGACCGTTTGAGCCTGCATTATCAGTATGAACGCCGTCAGTTCCCGGATGCAGTGGTCGAGCAGCTCAACCGCCAATTGACCGGTTTATTGAGGGCCTTCATCAGCAATGCGGATCAGGCTGTAGGGAACCTGTCGTTACTGGATGAAGCTGTAACGCATCGTATCCTGAAGGAATGGAACGCTACGGCGGTGGATTACGGTGAAGGTACCTGCATCCACAGTCTGTTTGAAGCGCAAGCGGCGAAGACACCGAATGGCACGGCATTGCTCTTCCCGCAAGCGGAGGGTGAGCAAAGTCTGACGTATGCGGAACTGAATACCCGTGCCAATCAATTGGCCCATCGGTTGCGGTCACTGGGTGTAGGCCCGGATGTACTGGTGGGGATTGCCGTGGAGCGTTCCATCGAGATGATGGTAGGGTTATTGGGCATTCTCAAAGCGGGTGGCGCCTATATACCATTGGATCCGGAATACCCGGCCGAGCGTCTGAGTTATATGGTGACAGACAGTGGTATCGGTTTGTTGCTGACGCAGAAGCGGCTGCAGGCACGTTTAGCCATACCAACTGGTGTACGGGTACTGTGTCTGGATGGACAATCGGAAGCCGACTGGCATCAGCAATCCGGTGAGAATCTGCCGTTGAGTATTCAACCGGACAATCTGGCTTATGTGATTTATACCTCAGGATCCACGGGTAAACCTAAAGGCGTGGCTGTCGCTCACCGAAGCGTGACCAATCTGTTATTCAGTATGGCCGGGCAACTGGGTATGGGTGCCCATGACCGGATGCTGGGATTGACCTCCCTGTCTTTTGATATTGCTGCCCTGGAGCTTTATCTGCCGTTGATCAGTGGTGCTGCCATTGCTTTATTGGATAATAGTGCGTCCAGAGACCCGCAAGTCATCATCGAAGCAGCTAAGCGTACTGACACTACCCTCATACAAGCCACACCTTCAACCTGGAAAATGCTGGTGGAAACAGAGGAGGTGAATCTTTTCTCACAATGCAGGCTGTTGGTCGGTGGTGAAGCTTTATCGGATCAATTGGCCGGAACGTTATTGCAACGGTCGGATCATTTCTGGAATGTCTATGGTCCTACTGAAACCACGATATGGTCTGCTGCGTATCGCCTGGACAGAACATGTAAGCAACCTTATTTGGGAAAACCGCTGGCTAATACGGCGATCCATATTCTCGACCATGCATTGTGTCCACAGCCCGCAGGTGTCATTGGCGAACTGTACATCGGCGGGGTGGGCCTTGCACGCGGTTATCACGGTCGCCCGGGATTGACGGCGGAACGGTTTATTCCGGATCCGTATGGTGAAGCGGGCAGCAGGATGTACCGGACAGGTGACCTGGCGCGTTACCGGCCGGATGGTGACATCGAATACATTGGCCGGATCGATCACCAGATGAAGATCCGCGGATTCCGCATCGAACTGGGGGAGATTGAATCACAGTTACAGGCACAGTCAGAAGTAAGAGATGCGGCGGTGCTGGCCAAAGCAGGTGCAGGTGGACAACAGCTGGTAGCTTATGTTGTTCCGACGGAAGGTAGTCTGATCGAAGCAGAGGCAGAAATACAGGATGCATTCCGGTCAGCGTTGAAATCACGACTACAGGCAATATTGCCGGAGTATATGGTGCCAGCGCAGTATGTACTGTTAGCATCGTTGCCGCTAACGCCAAATGGCAAGCTGGACCGTAAAGCCTTACCGGCACCGGATTGGACAGGAAAGGCCAAGCATCCACCTGAGACGGAATGGGAGCGAAAACTGGCGCAACTGTGGCAGGAAATACTTGGCATCGAGCAGATCGAGTGGATTGGACGCGAAGACAGTTTCTTCGACCTCGGCGGCCATTCTCTTCTCGTCATGCGTTTAGTGGCGAAGCTCAAATCGGCATGGCAACTGGATCTTTCGATACGCGACGTATTTGAACATCCCACACTTGCCGCGCAGGCCGAAGTACTGGGAACGCTGACCGAATCGCATGCAGACGGTCACGATCTCATGAGTGATCTGGCGGATGCCTTTGCCGAATTGCAGGCGATGTCACCGGAGCAGCTGGAAGATCTGGCGGGGCCGCAGGAAACTTTGTCCAGATCCGGACAATCTGCTTCACCCGTTCATCCAATCAACAACAATCAGTAAGTCCATGAATATTGCTACGCTGCCATTTACGCAGCCGATTTCCGCCAATCAACTCAAGTCGCTGGCGTTGCTGCTGCACAAACGCGGCAGCGATGCGTTCGGCCGCATGCCGATTCCAACCATTGCCCGCGAAGGACCGCTGCCGCTTTCCTATGGCCAGCAGCGCTTATGGTTCATCGCGCAACTCGATCCCGATAGCGGTGCGTACAACATGGGGGAAACGATATGGCTGCGCGACCGTATCGATGCGGTGGCGTTGCAATCAGCGATTGACAGCCTGACAGCCCGCCATGAAATACTGCGGACCACGTTTATTGAAGAAGACGGCCAGCCTGTTGCGGTGATTCATCCCGCTATGGACATTACGCTGACGGCTGTCGATCTGCGCGGTCATTCCGATGCATCGGCGCTTGCTCAGGAAAAGATTGCAACACAAATCGAACGGCCGTTCGATTTAAGTCACGGCCCGTTGCTGCGGATCATGCTGATCACGCTCGAAGACCAACTGCATCTGCTGCAGTTGAGCCTGCATCACATCATCATCGACGAATGGTCATTGACCATTTTCATTGAAGAACTTGCCGCCGGTTATCAGGCGTTCTGCAACGGGCAGACACCGTCACTGGCATCGCTGCCAGTACAATATGCCGATTACGCGGCCTGGCAGCGCGCCTGGCTCGATGCGGGTGAATCCGAACGCCAGCTGGCTTACTGGCGCAAATATCTGGGCGCTGAGGAGCCGCCGCTTCTGGAATTGCCTGCCGATCATGCGCGCACTGAAAACGCCGCCAGCCGTGGTGCGAAACTTGAATTTACCATTCCGCCCGCCGTGGTGGATAAAATGCGCGCACTGTGCCGGCAGCATACCGCCAGCCTGTTTATGGTTTTGTTGACCGCGTTTGCGCTTTGGCTTTACCGTCATACCCGGCAGCCCGATATCCGCATCGGCATTCCGATTGCGAATCGCAGCCGCCCCGAAACCGAACGCATGCTCGGGTTTTTCGTCAATACCCAGGCATGGCGTATCGAATTGGATGGACAATGGTCGTTCATCGATCTGCTGAAACGCACCAAGGCTGCCGCGCTGGGTGCGCAGGCGCATCCGGATTTGCCGTTCGATCAGCTCGTGGATGCTTTAGGTGTGGTGCGTGATTTAAATCACAATCCGCTGTTTCAGTATATGTACAACCATCAGCGCCTTGAAGCGGGAACTGCGCAGATTCTCGCCGATATGCACGCAGAGCGCTACCTGCAACCCACGCAAAGCACACAGTTCGAATTGATACTGGATACGGCGGAACTCCCGGATAACATACTGCAGGCGAGCTTTACGTACGCGGCCGATCTGTACGAACCTGCAACCATCGTGTGTTTTCGTGACCGGTTTGTCGCGCTGCTCGAACGGGTGGTTAATGCGGCAGAAGTGCCGACAGGTCTGCTGGGTATGGATGATGCCGCGGTTATCGGGCGATGGAGCGATACGCCCGCAGCAAGTCCGGTGCCTGTGCATGAAATCATCACCGGACTGGCACGTGTCGATCCTGACCAGACGGCCTTGATCGCTGGCGATACACAGTTGAGTTACCGTGAACTGGAACAAAGCAGTACGCGTCTGGCGATGCGCCTGATGGCCGAAGGCGTTGCGGGCGAAGTACCGGTCGGTGTTTTACTCGAGCGTGGCGCTAGGCTGGTGGTCGCTGCATTGGCGATATGGAAGGCGGGCGGTGTTCTGGTCGCGCTGGATCAGCGCATGCCAACACATCGGCTGCAGTCGCTGATTGCCGAGACCGGCCTGGCCCATATGCTTGTCGATGAATCCACGCAAACGCTGCCGGGACTGACGAGCATTCCATCACTGATCCCTGTCAAAGCGCAGGCTGTCATGGAAAACAGTCATCGTTTTTCTGCGAAAACGCATTCAAGACAACTGGCCTATATCATTTTTACTTCGGGTTCCAGCGGCAAACCTAAGGGCGTGGGCGTCGAGCATGGCGCATTGAGCCTGCACTGCCAGGCGCTGGGCCGGATCTATGCGATAGCGCCGGGCGAACGGATGCTGCAGTTTTCTTCCATGAGTTTCGATGCGGGCCTGGAGCAATGGATTGTTCCGTTGCTGCAGGGCGCGACGGTCGTGATGCGTGACGAGGATGTCTGGAGTGGAGAGCGTTTGCTGGCGGAAGTCGCGCATCATGGCATCACGCGTATCGATCTGCCGCCCGGTTACGCCGGTGAAGTGGCGGTGGCTGCCGCCGCATTGCCGCAAAAACCGCGCCTGCATACCTGTGTGGTCGGCGGTGAAGCCCTGTCGCGCGAGATACTGGAGCGTATTCAGACGCAGTTGCAGCCAGTGCGGATTTTCAATGCCTACGGGCCGACCGAAGGCGTGGTCACGCCGCTGATATGGGAAGCTTCGCTGCAGGCCTGCACCGGTGTTTATGCGCCATTGGGCGATATCGTCGGTGCGCGTACCGCCTATCTGCTCGATCCTGATTTGCAGCTGGTTCCGGAGGGTGTGGCAGGTGAGCTTTATCTGGGCGACGCAATATTGGCACGTGGTTATTACGGGCAGGCGAAACTGACGGCGGAGCGGTTTATACCGGATCCGTACAGCGGAACAGGCGGGCGTTTGTACCGGACGGGCGATCTGTGCCGCTTGCGTGCGGACGGAAATCTGGAGTTTTTAGGGCGGATCGACGACCAGCTCAAACTGCGGGGCTATCGTATAGAACCGGGCGAGATCGAAGCCGCGCTGCTGGCGCTGGACGGCGTACGCGAAGCGGTTGTCGAACTGCGCACGGTTGCGATGAACAAAAACCTGGTTGGCTATGTCAGTGGCGATGCAGCGGCACTGAACCCGGAACAAATACAGCAGGCGCTGTCGCATCGCCTGCCGCCTTACATGGTGCCTGCACATATTGTCGTACTGGTGGCATTGCCGCGTACCGTCAGCGGTAAAGTCGACCGTCGCGCGCTGCCTGAACCGATAGTAACCGCCACCGATACATCGGCACCCGAAACGGAAACGGAAAAACAACTGGCGCAGATCTGGTGCGAAGTGCTGGGACTCAAGGACGTCGGACGGCGCGACAACTTCTTTGCGCTGGGCGGCGATTCCATCATCTCATTGCAGGTAGTCAGCCGCGCCAGACGCGCAGGGTTGGCGCTGAGTCCCAAAGACCTGTTCCAGCACCAGACCATCGAAACCCTGGCGCGCGCGGCACGGCCGCTGCAGTCTTTACGGCCGGAACAATCCGTAGCGGACAGCGGTACGGTGGAAGGCGACGTAACACTGACACCGATTCAGGCGGATTTCTTTACCACCGCGATTCCGGCGCGGCACCACTGGAACCAGTCCGTATTGCTGGCGGTATCGCAACCGTTGGTGCCGGAACGACTCGAACAAGCTTTACAACACTTGTTACTGCATCACGACGCGTTGCGGCTACGATTTGCCGAAGCAGCGGCCGGCTGGCGCCAGTTTTATGCCGAGCGTGAAGCTGCGGCACAGCAGGAAATCGTCTGGATCAGGCACTGTGACGGGCCGGAAGGACTGGAGACTTTGGTCCAGGCAGCGCAGCGCAGCCTGAATCTCGAACGGGGGCCGCTGATGCGTGCGGTATATATCGATCTGGGCAATGCGCAATACCGGCTGTTGCTGGTCATTCATCATCTGGTGGTGGATGGGGTATCGTGGCGCATCCTGCTGGAAGATCTGCAGCAGCTGTACGCACAGTTGGGCAGCGGGGCGCAGGCTGAGTTGCCCGCTAAAACGACTTCATACAAAGCGTGGGCGGACTATTTGCTGCATTATGCGGATACCGCACCGGTCAGTGCACAGCTTCCTTACTGGGCAGCGCAGTCTGAAAATGTTCAAGCCGATCTGCCGCGCGATGCAATGGTTGCTGACGGCATACAGGCGGATAGTGCAAGCTATCGTGTTGCATTCGACCCCGAAACCACGCGCCGCCTGCTGCAGGATTGCGGCAACGCTTACCGCACACGCACGGAAGAGCTGCTGATCACGGCATTGGTGCGTGCGTTATGCCAATGGTGCCGGCAGCCGTCTGTTCTGATCGAACTCGAAGGGCATGGCCGCGAACTGTTTGACGATACGGAAGAAGTGATTGACCTGACACGCACCGTGGGCTGGTTCACGAACCTGTATCCAGTATGTCTGCACACCGAGACGGATATGGGGGCTGCGATCAAATCGGCCAAAGAGCGGTTGCGGCGTGTGCCTCAGCGGGGAATGGGTTGGGGATTGCTGAAGTATCTGGGTGAAGAAAGCAGCCGGGCAGTGCTGCAGGCATTGCCGCGCCCGCGTATTACGTTCAATTATCTGGGGCAGTTTGCTGCCAGTCTGACTGACAATGCGGTGTTCCGGCTGGCGCTCGAGAACCGCGGCGATGAACAGTCGCCCGACGCGCCATTGGCGAACTGGCTGGAAGTGAACAGCCAGGTGTATGGCGGTTCGTTGCAGATGACATGGATTTACAGCCAATCCATGTACCGCAGCGAGACCATCGAGCAACTGGTGCACAGGTACCGCGATGAACTGAACGCATTGATCGAACATTGCACGAGCGGCGTTTCCGGTGTTACGCCTGTGGATTTTCCGCTGGCGGATCTGACGCAGGCGGCGCTTGACCATCTGCCGGTCGATGTGCCGGCAGTCGAAGATATCTATCCGCTGTCTCCCATGCAGCAAGGGATGCTGTTTCATTCGCTGGATCCGGCGCAGGCCAATCTTTATGTGAGCCAGTTTGATATCGAAATCGACGGTCTTGAGCCCGCGCGTTTCCGCACTGCATGGCATGAAGTTATCGCGCGCCATGCCATATTGCGCACCGGTTTTGTCTGGCAGGGGGCAAACCATCCGCTGCAAGTCGTTCATCGCACCGCCGATCTGGCGATCGCTGAACATGATTTGCGCAGCGGTCCCGATCAATCAGCACGACTGGAAGCATTGGCGCGCGATGAACTGGCACGCGGGATTGCACTGGATGCACCATCGTTGATGCGTTTGTTGTTGGTACGGATGGATACCACACGTTATCGCATGATCTGGACTTGCCATCACTTACTGCTCGATGGCTGGAGCAGCGCCCGGTTGCTGAACGAAGTGCTGCTCAGGTACAGCGGCCATCCGCTCAATGTCCTGACAGGATCTTACCGGGATTACATCGCATGGTTATTACGCCAGCAGCCGGATGCCGCGGAGCACTACTGGCGCGACCGGCTGGCGTGGCTGGCGGAAGGGGAACGGACATTGCTGGCCGGCGCTTTGCAGGCACCGACAGCAGTGGCGGCCGATTACGGATTGTACCAACAGCGGCTGCCTGACGAACTGACCCGGCGGCTCACCGCTGCCGCCCAAGCTTGCAAAGTGACGTTGAATACCATCATTCAGGCTGCGTGGGCGTTGTTGTTGCAGCGGTATACCGGCCAGCGCGCCGTGGTTTTCGGTGCGACTGTCGCGGGGCGTCCGACTGAGATTGATGGTGTGGAAGAAATACTCGGGCTTTTTATCAATACCCTTCCGGTTGTAGCGACGCCGCAGCCGACGCAGCGGTGCCGGGAATTTCTGCAGGTCGTCCAGGCCGAAAATGTGTCCGCGCGCGAGTTCGAACATACCCCGCTGTTCGATATTCAGCGCTGGGCGGGCATGGCGGGGCAGGCCTTATTCGATACGTTGCTGGTGTTCGAGAATTATCCGATCGACCAGGCGCTGGCTGAATTGGGTGGTGACGCCGGTTTGCGCTTTACAGTCAATCGTTCGACCGAGCATACGAATTTTCCGCTGACACTCGCGATTGTTGCGGGAGCCACCGTGGAAATACGCTACGGTTACCAGTGCGAATATTTCGATGAAGCGATGGTGGCGCGCATCGCGACACATGTCGAACGGTTATTGCAGTATCTGGTTGCGCATCCGGACAACCGGTTGGTGGACATCGCGATGCTCAGCACGGCGGAAGAAGCCGTCATGGCGCGGATCAATGCGCACAGTGCTGCCACTGTATATTCCGATGTGCCGGTGTATGAATTGATCCGCATCCATGCGCTGACGCAACCTGCCGTTCCTGCTGTGATGGATCAGCAGATGGCGCTGACATTCAGTGAACTGGAAACACATTCAAACCAGCTTGCCGCTGCGCTGCACGACCGGCTGTCAGAGCGGAATGCCGTCGTCGGGATTTATCTCGAACGCAGCCCGCTATTTTTTGTGGCGGCATTGGCCATCCATAAGGCAGGCGCTGCATTTCTGCCACTGGATCCTGCCCAGCCGTCCGACAGAATACGGGAATTGATCGAAGACAGCGGCGTGCGATGTGCGATCACCAGCCGGTCGTTATACGATGAAACACACAGCGAAACCGCATCGCTGGCCGGCGTGCAATGGATAGCAATAGATGATATCGACCCGGCAGAAATACCGGATGCGACAGTACTGCAGCCGCAGATTCATCCGCAACAGTTGGCTTACATTATTTATACATCCGGTTCAACCGGTAAGCCGAAAGGCGTCGCCGTTACCCACGGCGCGCTCAGCCGCCATATCCAGGCGGCAGCGGAAGCCTATGGTTTCAGTCCGGCGGATCGCGCGTTGCACTTTGCTTCCTTCAGTTTCGATGCCGCCATCGAACAATGGATGGCGCCGCTGGTATATGGCGCAAGCGTGGTGGTGGGCGATTCGCACTGGGACGGGCATGCCACCGCGGAAGTTGTCGAGCGGCTGTCCGTAACGGTGATTTATCCACCGACCACACATCTTGTGCACCTCGCCGATGCGGTTGCGCAACATCCCCGGCCACTGGCGCTCAGAATATGCACCGTGGGTGGTGAAGCCGTCGCCGGCACAACGCTTGCCCGCATCCGCGACGTGCTTAACCCGGATAGGATCATCAACGGCTATGGCCCGACCGAAACGGTGATTACCCCGCTGGCATGGATTGCACAGAAGGGCGGTGACCCCAGTTCAGCCGCCTACGCGCCGATCGGCCTGCCGCTGGGTGAAAGAAGCGTATATATCCTGGATGCCGATCTCAATCCGGTCATACCGGGTGTGGCGGGCGAGCTGTATATCGGCGGCCCTTGCCTGGCGCGTGGCTACCAGAACCGGCCCGGGTTGACTGCCGAACGCTTTGTACCGGATCCCTGGGGTGGCGCAGGTGCGCGCCTCTATCGCACGGGTGACCGTGTCCGGCTGGGCGCTGACGGTGTCATCGAATATCTCGGGCGCACCGATCAACAGATCAAATTGCGCGGCTACCGCATTGAACCCGGAGAGATCGAAGCGGCCCTGCTGGAACAGGCTGAAGTCGATGAAGCGATTGTCGTTCTGCGCGCAGACCAGCGCTCGCCGCGGCTCGTTGCTTACGTTGCTGGTTCAGACACTGAACCGGTTTCCGCCGAGGCGCTCAAGGACCGCCTGCGCGGCCGTTTGCCCGCTTACATGATACCCGCCCAGATTGTGCTGTTACCGGTGCTTCCGCGCACCCGGCATGGCAAAGTGGATCGTGCGGCGCTGCCCGTACCGGCATCGGAAGAGCGGATACAGAAAATCCGCCTTCCGGCCAGTGAAAATGAACGGACTCTGACCGAGGTCTGGCAGGTAGTACTGGGACTGGAGCAGATCGGCGTTGATGAGAATTTTTTCGAGCTGGGCGGTGATTCGATCATCGCCATTCAGATCGTCAGCCGTGCACGCCAGAGCGGCCTGGTCATCAACCCCAAACATCTTTTTAAACATCAGACCATCGAAGCGCTGGCACGCGTTGCGCAAACCGCATCCGCCGCGCTGCCGGTCGAACAGGCACCGGTGGCCGGTGATGTGTCGCTGACACCGGTTCAGGCGGAATTTTTCGATGCGGCCATTCCAAACCGTCATCACTGGAACCAGGCGTTACTGTTGACAGCACAAACCGCATTGGAACCGGAGCCTTTATCGCGTGCGCTGGCATGGCTGACGGCACATCACGATGCGTTACGCCTGCGTTATCATCAGGATACCGACGGCTGGCACCAATACTACGCCGCGCCGGAAGAAGCGGCGGATGCCTCCATATTGTGGGTTCGGGAGCTGGCATCGGCAGAAGAGCTCGAAGCAAATGCGGAAGCGGCGCAGAAAAGCCTGGATTTACAGTCCGGCCCGTTATTGCGTGCGGTGTATTTCAAGATCGAAGGCGGGCACTACCGGTTATTGCTGATACTGCACCATCTCATCGTCGACGGTGTGTCGTGGCGCATTCTGCTTGAGGATCTGCAGAATGCTTACACCCGGTTTTGTGCAGGCCAGGTACCCGAGCCGCCAATAAAGACCACTAGTTTCCAGACTTGGTCGCGGCAATTGCGGGCGTATGCGCAATCAACGGATTTGCTGGCGGAAGCGGATTACTGGGAAGAAGTCTGTGCAGGGATCGATGTCCGGTTGCCTGTCGATCATCCTGAGGGCAGCGCGCTGACCGCCGATTACGCCAGCCATACCGTGCGTTTCGACCGCGAACAGACACGCAGCTTGCTGCAGGACGCCGGAAAAGCCTATCGGACCCGTATCGACGAATTGATGCTGGTTGCGCTGGCGCGCGTGCTTTGCCAGTGGAGCGGGCGCGATCATGTGCATGTGGAACTGGAAGGGCATGGCCGGGAAGTGATTTTTGATCCTGTCGACATCACCCGCACCATCGGTTGGTTCACCACGACCTACCCGGTGAAATTGACATGCCTTGAAGCGTTGGATGCATCGATCAAAGCCATTAAAGAACAGCTCAGAGCGATTCCGCAGCGCGGTCTTGGTTTCGGCATACTGAAATATTGTTCGGATAGCGAAGCCGGGGCACGGTTGCGGCAGTTGCTGCGGCCACCGATCACTTTCAACTATTTGGGGCAGTTCGACGCGAGTTTCGATACGGAAGGCGCGCTGTTCACGCCTGCTTCGGAAGGCTACGGCGCAGACCGTGACGCGAATGCCCTGCTGGGAAATGCACTGGAATTGAGCGGTCAGGTTTATGGTGGAGAATTGACCCTGACCTGGAGTTACAGCCGCGCGCGTTACCGTGCAGCCAGTATTGAAAAACTGGTGCTGGATTACCGCAAGGCACTTCAGTCGATCATCGACCATTGCCTGAGTGGCGTTACGGGTGTCACCCCGTCGGATTATCCGCTGGCCGGTTTGACGCAAGACGAAATCGATCGGATGGCGCTGCCATTCGACCGTGTTGTCGATCTGTATCCGCTTTCGCCGTTGCAGCAAGGATTGTTCTACCACGCCTTGCACGAGCCTGAAGCCGGTCACTATGTGAATCAACTGGCTATCGATGTCGCGGGTCTGGATGCCGAGCGGTTCAAAGTGGCTTGGCAGGCAACAGTCGCGCATCACACTATTCTGCGCACGGGCTTTATCTGGGAGGGCGGGTTGCAGCAGCCCTTGCAGGCGGTATTCAAGGCCGTTGATTGCCGGATAACCGTGGAAGATTATCCTGTGGAGGCCGGCGATGACTACCTGGCGGAACTGCAGCGTGCCGATCATCGGCGCGGGTTTGATCTGAGCGATCCGCCGCTGATGCGTTTGCGCCTGATAAAAACCAGCGATCGGCGTTATCATTTGATCTGGACATGTCATCATCTGTTGCTGGATGGTTGGAGCGGCGCCCGTTTCATCGAGGAAGTGCTGGTACGTTATGCAGGTGCCAATGATGTCAGACCGGTAGCCTATTCCTATCGCGATTATATTGCCTGGTTGCTTGAACGCGATCATGAATCCGATGCCCGTTACTGGCACGCGCAACTTCAGGTACTGAAAACACCTACACTGTTGGCCGATGCGCTGGCTAAACCCGATCGGGCACCCGGATACGGTGAGCAACGCTACCGGTTGAACGATGCGCTGGCCAGCCAATTGCGTGCTTGTGCGCTCACACATCGTCTGACGCTCAATACCCTCGTGCAGGGTGCTTGGGCATTACTGCTCAGACGGTATACCGGCCAGGATGCGGTGGTTTTTGGGGCGACGGTATCAGGACGGCCTCCGGAATTGATTGGGGTGGAGCATATATTCGGCTTATTCATCAATACCATTCCGATCATCCAACGGATACATCCTGGACAACGCATCTCCGACTGGCTGCGCGCATTGCAGGAACATAATCTGAACCTGCGCGAATACGAATATACGCCGTTGCACGAAATCCAGCGGTGGGCCGATCTGGGCGGAGCGGCTTTGTTCGATACCTTGCTCGTATTCGAAAATTATCCGATCAGCACTGCGCTGACCCAGGCCGAAGGCGATCTGCATTTTTTCGCGGCGGTACAGAAAGAACCGACGCATTACGGACTGACGCTGACGGTGGAGGGGCAGGAATCGCTTGAATTCGAATACGGCTACGCATGCGAGTCATTCGGTGAAGACACGATTGTCGATATTCATCAGGTATTCGAAGCAACGTTGAGTGCGCTGGCTGCACTGGTTGACAGGCCGGACGGGTATATCGGTCAGCTGGCTGAAGTATTGAATCACCCTGCCACTGTCATTCCCCACTGGATTCAGACCGGATATGAAGCGTTAACGGTTCCGGAATTGATTGCCCGGCAGGCGCAAAAACAGCCTGCAGCACGCGCATTGGTGTCAGGTGAAACATCTTTGAGTTACGCCGAGCTGGATCATGCTGCAAATATATTGGCACAGCGTTTATTGCACCTGGGCATAACGCGAGAAACCCCTATCGGCGCCTGTGTGACGCATGGCATGGGTGTTGTTCTGACAGCACTTGGGATATGGAAGGCCGGCGGCGTGTATGTGCCGATCGATCCGCAATACCCCGCCGAACGTCTGCATCTGCTGATTGAATCCGCTGGTCTTCAGTTCATCATCACGGATGCGGATACCGATCGGCAATTGCCCGCAGCGCTGCCGGTGACGAAAGTGCCGCTGGCGGTCAGCGATCAACTGGATGCAATAGCGGACAAACCTGAAGTTGCGACGCATCTGGCGCAACTGGCGTATCTGATTTTTACTTCCGGTTCCACGGGATTGCCGAAAGCAGTCGCTGTCGCGCACCATGCGATCAGCGCGCATTGCCAGGCGATGGCTGAAATTCTTGCGATTGAGGAGAATGAATGTACCTTACAGTTTTCTTCAGCGAGCTTCGACGCGGGATTGGAACAATGGATTGTGCCATTGTTACGGGGTGCGACGGTGATAATGCGCGATGCGGAACTCTGGAGCGCGGAACAGGCGCTGGACGCAATAGCGCGGCATGGCATTACGCGCCTCGATTTTCCACCCGGCTATGCGAATGAAGTGGCGCTGGCCGCACAGGTGAGTGCATCCAGTCCCGCACTGCGTTCGTTGACGGTCGGCGGAGAAGCGCTGAGCCAGACGGTATTGGCGCGTATCCAGACCCATTTACGGCCGCAAAAGCTGTTCAACGCCTATGGACCCACCGAGAGTGTAATTACGCCGCTTGTCTGGGAAGCAGGAGCATGCAGCACGGCGTATGCGCCGCTGGGTAAGACGGTCGGCGCACGCAGGGCGTATGTCCTGGATGGTGATTTATGCCCGGTGCCTGCCGGTGTCACCGGTGAGCTGTATATCGGCGGTGAGCTGCTGGCGCGTGGTTACTATCAACAGGCACGGCTGACCGCCGAGCGCTTTGTTCCCGATCCATTCAGCGATTGCGGTGCGCGGCTTTACCGCACCGGTGATCAATGCCGCCAGACTGGCAACGGTGAACTGGAGTTTCTGGGACGTGGCGATGCGCAGATTAAAATTCGCGGTTACCGTGTCGAATTGGGAGAAGTGGAATTGGCGCTGCTGAGCTGCGCCGGTGTGCGCGAGGCTATTGTAGTCACGCGGGATGTGGGATCGAGTACTGAGCTGATCGCTTATATTGGCGGTGAAAATCTCGACCAGCAGGCCATTCGCGTCCAGCTGCAATCGCGGCTGCCCGGTTTCATGGTACCTTCTTCCCTTATTTTGCTGGATCAATTGCCGCGGACGGTGAGTGGAAAAATTGACCGCCGCCGATTACCTAAAGCCGAAGCTGCTGCAATCGGCAGGGAGCCGCCGCAGGGCGAGATCGAATGCCGTCTGGCACAGATATGGCAGGAAGTGCTGAACCTGGAACGCATTGGCCGTCATGACCATTTCTTCGAACTGGGCGGGCATTCCCTGCTCGCGGTGCGGACGGTGTCGCTGGTCAATGCCCGGCTGAATCAATCAATCAGCATTGCGGTGCTACTGGCTGCACCGACGGTCGCCCGTCTTGCGCGTTATCTGGAAGAAGCCAGACACATGAACGAATCGCTGCTGATTGCGCTCAATCAGGCGGATACACAAACGGCTCCGCTGTTCTGCCTGCATCCGGCGGGCGGTCACGTGTTTCCGTATTATGCGCTGGCGCAGCGGTTTGCCGATCAGCGTCCCGTGTATGGCATTCAATGCCAACGCCTGATCGATCCAACACATCGCGAAGCATCGCTGAGCGCAATGGCGGCATCCTATATACAACTGATCAAGGCACGCCAGCCGGCGGGCCCCTACTTGTTGCTGGGCTGGTCGCTCGGCGGTGCTTTGGCGATAGAAATCGCCCATCAACTGGAATCTGCGGGAGAAACCGTGGCTTTCCTGGGCTTGATCGACAGTTATGTACCGGATCTCGATAGTGCAGACGATTCTGCTGCTGATGAAATCGATACCGAATTGGCGGCATCCGTGCTGCAGCATCTTCAGGCATGCGGTATGACAAACCAGCTCAGTACGGAATTGATTGCGCATAACCAGGACGTGTTCGCATACCTGAACGAACTTGCGCGCCACTGGATGATCAGGCCCTTGCACGTGATCCCGCATTGTTGGTGGTCAGCCGAAGCAGCGAATCATGACATTCAGATGGCTCAGGCGCTGCTGGAGCAGGCCATCGGTCACTCCGTTCAACAGGTGGCGCATCTTCCGTGCAGTCACAGTGAGATTGTGCATGCAGCGGAAGTTGTCGATCACATCGCAATGTTGCTGGCCTGAGCGGAAACCATTGTTGTGGATGTTTTCAGGCCCCGAATCAAGGCGATGTCCCTTCCTGCACGACCACATATCCTGCTTCAATATTGCGGCGAAAGCCTTCAGGCAGGTGCGACCACAGGTGCACTTCAACCAGCATCGGTAATGTGCTGTTTTGCAGTGCCTCTTTGCACTCAAGCCAGCCTTCGGGTTCCTGGGTCAAATCGCCGGGATGGCGCAGCACCAGATCCAGATCACTGCCTTCATGCGCACCGCCTGTCACCCGGCTGCCATAAGCCCATACCTCGGCATCCGGTGTGTGTTGCGTCAGCAGCGCCTGCAGGGTGTGTAAATGCCGGTCTGGCAAGAGCAGCTTGGATAATTCAAACCGAGGCATCGAATACACTTTGTATTTTTGGAGCTAATTCCCGTACATCGCGCAGATATTCGGGCAGCAGTTTCAAGGTCGCGTTGGCAAAACCCTCGCCATAGTCGTGAGCAGTATTGTTGCGGTTGGCGCGGTAGCCCAGCCAGCGTTCAACGTCCGGGGCATCCATAAGCCCATGCTTGCCGGCGTGGCGCAATACATCGTTAAACACCAGCGCATCGACGCTGCGCGGTGCGCCTCCATAAGCTTTCAGTGCTTTGCGCAACAACTTCCCCGCGGTTTCCAGCGAGAGCTCAAAGCTCTTGATGGCGGCATTGCGATACAGATCAAACAATACATCGTCGTGTTGCCCGTGGTTTTCAATGGCGATCAGCGCCTGTTCCAAGGTTGCCGCCGTGCGCAGCAGATGTTCTACATTCAGTGCCATGTTGTTTTTTCCCGGAAATCCAGATACTTCAGGTTTTATTCAAGCGCCGTATCCAATTCGGTATTCAGAATCCCTGATTCAGACTGATATTTGTCGCATCTGATTTGAATTTTTTGAGTATTGCTTTCTTTGTGTCATTTTTGCCTCCTGTTCAGGTCTGTTTCTTCTTAACTGGAGTACCCGGGGGTGTTGGATCATGTCAGATTGCGTTTCCTGTGCAATGTCAATGCCTTAGTTGTGCCGCTAATATGCGCAGCAATGAGTTCTTTATCAAAGTCCGCCTCAAAGTCATTTCTTGGTCGCATAACATTTCAATATGGGCGCACGCTGTTTATGCATCCCAGCCCAACTTGTCGAGCGAACATAATTGACTTGTTATTTTTTGCAGTTCATTGAACTCCATAGTTTTTTAAGTCGTTCAGTTGGTAACTGACCTTTATTGAATCGCATGATATCAGAGAGTACTGTACATATCTGAGCGCGAGCCTCTTCTACTTTTACTTCTGTTTTTGCTTTAGAAATGTCATCTGATCTAAAAGCCTCTACAAGATTACACTGATGCTTCTTAAGTTTTTCATAAAACACAGCTAATAACTGGTCATTAATGACGTTATCAACTTTTTTAGTGCCAACTTTAAGAGGTTCAGATGCACGTTTTTCAGCTCGCTTAATATCATCTTTAGCAATTTTACCATTTGCAATTTTAGCAGTATAAAATGCCTGAACAAGTGACCCAAGAGCACTCAAACTTGATACAACTATTCCAGCCAAATCCAAGGTATTCTCCTAAAAGCGGAACGTAATAACATAACATTTTATCCAATCATCCCGCAGCGAATGCCGCATCATCACGATAATGATTAAGATTGTTCCGTATTTTAATCCGATCCAAGGATTGAATTAGACAAATGTGACAGGCAGATATGCTGTCGCCTGGAGTGGATTGGTGTTGTCGCGATATAACCGGGCCAGTAGAACGATACTCAGCCTGCTTGCCCCAGCGGGAGTGCGTTCAGTTCCGCGCGAGCCTCCCGCCAGGCAGGATAATGCCGATCCAGCAAGGCGATGAAGTGCTCGTTGTGCGTTGGTTCGATCAGATGGATCATCTCGTGCACGATCACATATTCGAGCAGGTCACGAGGTTTCTTGATCAACTCCGTATTGAGCCGAATGTGGGCGCGTTGATGATTGCAACTGCCCCACTTGGTTTTCATGCGCTGCAGAAAATACCCTTTCACCTTCACGCCGATATGCTGTTCCCAATGCGTAATCAACGTTGGGATGGCTTCATGCAGCAAGGATCGCTGCCAACGCTGATAGACGGCCTCGCGCCTGCTCACATCGGTTCCAGGACGAACGTTCAGGGTGATGCGTCGGTGATCCATCTTCACGACAGGCGGGGCATCGTGCTCCTCCACCGTGAGCAGATAGCGGCGCCCCCAGATGGTGTGGCTTTCCCTCGTGACGAACTGGCGGGGTGTTTCACGTGCCTGTGACTGCAATTGCGCCTGTTGCTGGCGAATCCAGCGTAGTTTGGAGATGGCGTAGGCACGCGCCACTTCCAGTCGTGTACCGGTCGGCGCCACCAGCGTCACCTTGCCTTCGGGCGGGTGCACGGAAAGATGGACGTTCTTCACCGCCTTGAAGGTGACGGCGATGTCTAATTCTAATTTGCATTAGAAGTGGCGTTAATAATCCAATCCCAACCAGTGAT
>CAYXFV010000003.1:0-76976 GCA_964464365.1 uncultured Nitrosomonas sp.
ATGAATTTTATAAATTTAAACAGCGTGTAATTATACGCAACGATGGCGGATTATGTTGATCTGCGTGGAAAACCACGTGCTGCCAGTCATCGTCATGACACAACATACAACAATGCGTGACTGACGCGTCTTGCATTCCCACCCTCGAATCGGATCACGCCTCGCTTCCTGTTTCTGCTGATGCCCTGGTTATTCGGATTTCCCATCCAGACATCATTCACGCCCGTTGTCGTTGTGATGGGTACGCGTGATAGATACATTAAAACGGTATCGCGTTACGGATTCCGATGACCGTGTTATCCATAAAAGAGATAAGCATATCAAAATTACGTATTTCCTTTCCGTATAAACAGCAACTTATAATGCGCTCAAGTAATCGGGCTGGATTAGTTACAAGAGCAGGGCGTTTCAATTTAGAAAACTATACTGTCGGCCAGGTAAAGTTTCAGAGCCTGTTCAAGATTTCACTGAAGGGCACATTGCGGCGTAAAAACCGAACTCAAAATGCTCACATACTTCAAGTATGTTCCGCTTTTTCGTTCAGTTTTGCCTTGCACTGTACCCCTTGATCGAGATCTTGAACAGGTTCTGAGAACTAAATTGTATTGCACTCGAAAAAACTGAACACGCCTTTACTTCCTCCATGTTATTAAAGTAAGGATCTAATAATGAAATTAAATAAACTAAAAAGCCTGGCGTTAGCGCTGTCACTCCTGGGCAGTTCGCAAGCCGTCAATGCATTAACACCCTGGAACGATGGCCCGCCTGATCTCGTCATTTATACTTCTGGTGGTGCCGCGCAGGACAGAGCGATAGATTTGGCGATCGTAAGTTCTCTGGTGGAGCCGGGTACCGACGATTGGTTCAGCGATAGAAATGCTTCAACAAACGCGATCGGCGGTAGATGGCGCGCCTATTACTTTATCGGAAAATCAACTTTGGGTGAGGGGCTGGCAGGCAGAAAAATACTGTTTGAAAAACGCTCGTACGGTGCTGCAGGTTATGGTGTTATTCCACTGTTGGCCAATGATGGTCAGGGCATTCCGCTAGAGCATCTCAATATCCAGGGTTTGCCGCAAAGCGCCTGGACAGCCGATGGCGCCAAACGCTGGGTGGCAACGATCAGCGGTGCCAATGCCAGCACCTATTTGACCAAAGTGCCTTCCGATGCAGGATTTCTGGGTGTCGATCCTGATATTCTGTTAAAACCGGGCACAGAGAATTATCCAGAACAAGTCAGGGAATTAATTTCTGGACAATTTGAGCCTGATTGGCCGACAAATATCGATCGCTTACCCGATTCGTTCGCAGCGCTTTCCACTGGCGGTCTGGTGTATGGTATCAGCGTCACTGAAGATTTGTATCGTGTATTACAGGCAGCGCAAGTACGGTCAGGGCAGTTGCCAGGCAATACCGTTATTGGTCGGTATGACGATAAAAGCTTGCCATCCTTAAACCGCACTTTTCTCGCTTCGTTATTTGCAGGGAAAATAGAAGCCTGGGATCATGTGAAAATCGTCGACAGACTTCACGGCAATGTCGTTAAAAGCTTAACTGATCAGGATATTCTTGATGATGCCGGTGTAGACGACCCGACTAAAGAATCGGTAACAGGTTCGCAATTAACCCCGGTTGCTATCAGTCGCCGTAACAGAGGCGCTGCGATTGGCGCGGTGGGTCATGCCAAGTTACTCAATTATCCTTTTGTAAGAGGATCCAATCCACCTGCGGTAGTTACACCGGACGGTGAATTCGAAGAAGAATCCACGCTGCCGATCGTTAAAGCGCCGGGCGGTGCCAGACCAACCGATGATTTACTGAAAGACTGGCAAAATGGCACGAATAATACCGGGTGGAATAACGTATCGGATGGCGCCGGTTTTGCGAAGCGCTGGGGTATCGCGTTTCAGAGCGGTGACCGCGATGCCGGTGCAACTGTTGAAGGTACCGGTGGCCAAGGTTGGCGCTATATCAAGATCGATGGCTATGCACCGACCATTGCTAACGTAGCCGCGGGTGCTTACCCCTATTGGGCTGAAGGTGTGGTTCTCGGAAAAATCGAAAAACCCTGGGATCCTGATTGGGCATTAAAGGCGCGCGCACTTATTGCTTTTGCCCAAGATTTAGGGAGTCCTGCGACTGCTGTAGCGGCTAATGCAAATGCTAATCTAACGTTTGGACGCTCCGGAATTTTTGCGACGACCAAGGATCCGCGTGGATTCAGAGGCTCCATACCGTTCAATGAAAATAATCCTGTCGTTCCCTATACCCACTTAAGTGTGGGCATACCTAAATCGTTTCCTTATCCAAGCCTGGAGGTTGCGCCAGTTGCTGATCTGAGTGTTATCGGCTTTGAGCTGAAATAGTGAGTTAGATCAAGCAATTTTTCCAATGTATTCGCTATGTCTTCATGGGCATAGCGAATACCCACCGATGAATTTTTTTCTTGTTGCGCCATAAAAAAGAAAGAAGAAAAAGATCGTACTGTGTTGCACGCTGTTTTTTTAACCGATAATTTTTATGTCCCGGATGCTATTGCCATTATTCATTTCGATGCTCGTATTGTGCCTGTCGATGCCGACAAGGGGAGAGCAAAAATCAACCGAGCAGGATCAGGTTCTGGCTGAACAATCACAGCCGAAATTTGATTTGCTGGTGCTGCAGGTTGATGGCAATACGATCCTGGCGCAACAATTGATCGAGAAAACGGTATACCCGTTTCTTGGGTATGGCAAATCAATCGATGATGTCGAAAGCGCGCGTCAAGCCTTGGAAGAAATTTATAAAGACGAAGGCTATCCAACCATTCTGGTAGAAATTCCGGAACAGGATGTTGTCGACGGTCTGGTTCGCCTGCAAGTCGTCGAAGGAACCATCGAGCGTTTGAGGGTTACCGGTTCACGGTATTTTTCTCTGGGAAAAATTCGCGAACAAGTTCCGGCATTGGCGGCCGGTCAAGTCCCGCACATGCCGAATGTCCAGGAGCAGTTGTCGGTTCTTGGTAAGCAATCAGCTGATCGTCAGGTTACCCCGATTTTCCGTGCCGGCTCGACGCCGGGTAAAACTGAAGTGGAATTACGCGTCAACGATGCATTTCCGCTGCATGGCAGCGTCGAAATTCACGGCAATAATCCTGAAGGCACCACGCGTTCCCGGATTGCCGCGACCTTACGCTATGACAATCTGTGGCAGCGTTTTCATAGCGCTTCTTTGCAATATCAGGTTACACCGCAGAACCCTGACGAGATCCAGGTTCTGTCGGGTACTTATGTCATGCCCACCGGGCTTTTCGATACGCGACTCGCGATGTACGGCATCGGTATTGATTCCAATACCTCACTGGGAACACCGATCGGTGGCTTAACGGTCATTGGTTCCGGCGCAATCTATGGCGCGCGGTTGATCAAGCCTTTGGCGACGCGTGAATCCTATAACCATAATCTTGTGCTTGGCTTTGATTACAAAGACTTTGGCCAAGCCATCAGAATTCAAGGGCAGGATGAAAACTCCACGCCTATCTCTTATACAACATTTCAGGTGGGTTACGACGGCAACCGGAGTTTCAAAAAAGCGGTTACGTCGTTTAATGCGGCTGTCAATTTTGCGATCCGTGGCCTTGGAAATGAAACGCAGGAATTTGAAGCCCGGCGCTTCAAAGCGGAAGCGAACTATGTCTATCTGAACATGGGTATCCGGCATCTGCAGGAACTGCCCGGTGATTTCAGAGTTGCCCTGCGGACACGCGGACAGGTTACCAATACACCGCTCATCAGTAATGAACAGTTGTCGGTGGGTGGACACCAGAGCGTGCGCGGTTACCACATGGCGCAACAGCTGGGTGATCATGGCGTCAATTTTTCCTTTGAATTACAAAGCCCGATGCTTCAGCCCACCAGCTGGGAATTCATTCGAAGTTTCCGTCCGCACATATTTTTCGATTATGCGGCTTTATGGATTAAGGAACCGCTGCCACGGAATCCGGATTTTTACAAACTGGCCGGGGTTGGCGCGGGTTTCAGAATGCAATTAAAAAAATACTTAAGCGGCGAATTTGACTGGGCTTATCCACTTTACCGGCAAGGTAGGGTTGATGTCGGTGATCATCGCTTTGATTTCCGACTGAACTACGAATTTTAGATTCATCACTGCGCCCTGCAGGATTAATAGCGGGTTTGACATGAAAAGAATAAAACGATCATTTCATACAGATGCTGGTTTCCGGTTGAAACCGGTGTCACTGGCGATACGGACACTGACACTGTTAACCGGCAGCATCACGCTGTTCAGTCACAGTCCTGGTGTTCATGCCGAATTACCGGTGCCGCTGGATCCGGCTGCGCTCGCATCGCATGGTCAGGCTGCTGCCCATGTGATCGGCGACAGCATGACGATAAAGCAGATCACGGATCAGGCCATACTCGAATGGCAGAGCTTTAACATTGGCGCGCATAACAGCGTTAATTTCGACCAACCGTCATCGACCTCGATTTCATTAAATAATATTCACCAGGCTGATCCAAGTCAGATTTTAGGTTCCTTAACCGCGAACGGTCAGGTCTATCTGGTCAATCAGAACGGATTTCTGTTCGGTAAAGATTCGCAAATTAATGTCAACACCCTGGTGGCAACGACCTTGGGAATCAGCGAGGAAACATTCAAACGCGGTATCACCAAAGTTTTCGATATCAGTAATGCGCCTGCGTTACAGGGTAGCGGCGAAATTTATCTGAGGAACGATCAAGGTCAGTTCATTCTCGACCAGAATGGCGAGAAGGTAAAAATTCAGGTTTTTGTTGAATCCGGCGCGCAGATTAAAACCAACGGCGACAGTGGCCGAGTGATTCTCGCCGCGCCCGTTGTGACCAATGCCGGAACAATCCAGACACCGGGCGGGCAGACTATTCTTGCAGGCGCGCAGGACAAAGTGTATTTGCAGGAAGCGGGTAGTCAATCGGATATCCGTGGATTATTGGTCGAAGTTGAAACCGGGGGTGAAGTTAACAACCTGGGGCAGATTATTGCAGAGCGCGGTAATGCCAGTTTGATCGGTTTTGCTGTCAATCAGAAAGGCGTTGCATCGGCGACAACATCGGTGCAATTAAACGGCTCTGTCAGACTGATGGCGCGTGAAGGCGTCCGCGACCCCAGCGGCACGGGTGGGATACTGACAGGGAATACAACGACGCGTGGCAATGAAAGAGACGATGGCCTGGGCAGGAGCGCTACAGTCACACTGGCTGAAAGCAGCCGGACCAGCGTTGATCTGGATGCTGACAAAACCGCAACGGCCATTGATGCTCAACCGCAACAGTCCTCGAAAATCGAAATCAGCGGCCATCAGGTGCATCTGAAAGAACATTCGGTTATTGAAGCGAAATCCGGAGTTATCGATGTCAAGGCGCTGGATAATCTGGCGGACTCGACCGTCAAGGGCAACGCGCGTATTCACCTCGAGACCGACAGCAAAATTGATGTATCCGGTGTGAAAAATGTGACCTTGCCGATGGAACGTAATGTTGTGCAGGTCGAATTGCGTAAAAATGAATTGCGTGATGCGCCGCTGCAGCGTGATGGTGTTTTGTTCGCCCAGAAAGTATCGGTGGATTTGCGGGATGCGAATCTGGTCTATGACGCCGATACCGGAGAACTGACCAGTGCTACGATTCCAGTCGCGGATATCAAGGGTGCGGTTGACCGGATTGCCCGGAATATCGACGAACGCAGCACCAAAGGTGGCGCCATTAACCTGACATCGAGCGGTGATGTCGTGACTCAGGCGGGTAGTAAGCTGGATTTTTCAGGCGGTACGGTCGCCTATCAGGATGGATATATTGAGACCACTAAAGTTGTTTCGGGCGGCTTTGTGTCCGATATTTCGAAAGCCGATCCCAATCGTCCTTATGACGCAATACTCAACCGCTTCACCAAATCGCATCCGAAATGGGGCATTACCGAAAACTGGGAGATTTCCGGGTCGGCTTTAAAGCATTTTGAACACGGCTATGTCGAAGGCAAAGCGGGTGGAGCGTTGACCATTAACACCTATGAAGCGCTGCTTGACGGCGATTTCGACGGCACTACGGTTGATGGCCCCTTGCAGCGGCAGCAGGCGCAGCGTGCCGATGGCAGTGATTTCTCGCTCGATTTGAGCCGGAATAATCTGTTTGGCAAGCAGGATATTGTTGTCAGTCAGAACACGAAACCGCCCATCCCGGGGTTGAAGCCAGCCGTGCCGATCCCGCGTGATTCCGGAACATCGGAACCGGTTGCATTGAATATCGACGCCGATAATCTGAAAAAATCCGGTGTGCGCAATGTCCGCATCAATACCAACGGTTCGATCACCATCAATGCCGATGTCCAGCTTGAGCTGCCGGTCAGCGGCCAGTTAACCGTATCAGCCAGTGGCGCCGATATACAAGGCTCGCTGTCAGCGCCGTCGGGTGATATCACTTTCAAGCCGACTATCGTCAATAGCGAGCAATTATTACCGAATGCCATTACTTTAAGTGAAGAATCCAGAATTGATGTCAGTGGCCTCTGGGTTAACGATCAGCAGAATATCCGGGCTGGCAAGCCATTTGATCGAGTGTCTGTCGATGGCGGCTCGGTTACGCTGATCAGTGAACAAGGTGATCTCTGGTTAAAGAATAACAGTCTGATCAACGCCAATGGCGGCGCATGGCTGCAAGTTATCGATGGGACACAGGCCGGTAAAGGTGGTGCAATTCATCTTGAAGCTGCGACTTTTGAGCCAGGCGGCAAATCATCCAGCCTGCTGCTCGATGGCGATTTATCGGCCTTTGCCCTTAATCAGGGTGGACAACTGCATCTCGCATCCAATGAAATTATCCTTGGCGCGCCCGTCGATGTGCCGGAACGCATGGCGTCGAATACGCAGCCGTTAGTGCTCAGGCCGGATTTTTTTCAGCACGGCGGTTTCTCCGACTTCAGCTTGACTGCGAATCTTTATGGTTTGAAGGTCGCCGATAATGTCACTATCCAGCCCTTCCAGAAAAATTTTTATCTGACGACCAATGCCGCCACACAGCCGACGGGCGCCGATCTGGCCGCATTCAGCACGGTGGTGACATTGCCGGAAGTCATCCGGCAACCGGCGAATCTCCATTTATCGGTTATGCCGTCGCTGGCGCAGAACCGCCAGGAGCATCTTAAAATCGGCGCCGGCGCATGGATTAAAACCGATATCGGCGGTTGGGTTGAGATGCGCTCGGCGACTTCGATTCTGATCGAAGGCGGCATTGAAGCACCTGCGGGAACCATCAGTGTGACGGTTGATTTGCCGCTTCGAGGCGATACAGGGTTTTTCGGCGCGCAGGGGATCTGGCTGGGCGCCAATAGTCATTTGAATGCGCGCGGTACTTTCAAGGAACAGTTGAATCCTTTCGGTTTGCGCATGGGGGACGTACTGCCCGGTGGGCATATCGATCTCATTGCCAGTCGCGGTTATATCGTCAGTTATGCCGGTTCTGTCATTGATGTCAGTGGCGCGAACGAGCGTATCGATTTTCGTGAACCGGCTCAGGGCGGCAGTGCATTTGTGCCGGTCTCGCGCGATACGCCTTCGTTCGGCGGTCAAGTCAACTTGAAAGCGGGCGAAGGGATGCTGATCGACGGCACCTTCAAAGCGCATGGCGGAACAACGTTCGGCGGCGGTACGCTGGCGGTGGAAATCAACCGTGGATTGCGTGATAAGCCGGAATTCCCGGTAGGGGGCGGTTTATTTCCGGACGATGTGGCTGCACTGACCAGCAGACCGCGCAGCATAGTCATTTCCGCGGCTGATAACAACGTCATTCCTGGCGCATTATCGCTGGGCGGTAATATTGATACCGAAACCTACAACGGCTTGGCTTTCTTCAATAATCATCAATTAAGTCATTCCGGATTCACTTCCCTGCACCTGCAAACGGATGTGCTGGGTGGCGACGGGCAGTACCACGGCAGTATCCGCTTTGATGGAGATGTGCTGCTGGCGGCGCATCAGGAAATTATTCTGGATACGCCGAGTATCGTCACTGCCGGTAGCACAATCGGTTTGAATACAACGTATGCGGCGTTAGGCTCGACACGCAGCCGGATCGACGTGCAATTGTCGCAGGGCTTGTTTGATACCCGCTTGGCGCCCGATGCGATCGGTGGAACGGGGCGCTTTACCGTTCAAGCCAAAGGGATCGATCTGGTGGGCGGTTTAAGTTTTCAGGGTTTTGGCCAGGCCAGCTTATTGAGTGAAGGGGATGTCCGCGCGGTTGGTACGCAGATCAGGCCGGACACGAAAAACTTCCTGGGTACATTCAAATTGGCAGGCGATCTGGCGATAACCGCTTCCCAGCTGTATACGGCGACATTGACGGATTACACATTTGCACTCGGCGGCACGGGTCAGGAAACGCTGCTCATTCAGCAAGGCCCCGGTGTGCAGACACCCGTGCTCTCGGCGGGCGGCAGCTTGACGATCAATGCGCCCAACATCAAGCAGCAAGGCACCATCAAGGTGCCATTCGGCAGCGTGAATCTCAATGCAGGCAATTACCTGGAATTAGCGCCGGATAGCTATACCTCGGTATCGGGTAATGATTTAACCGTACCGTTTGGCCGTGGCGCAGCGGGTATTAACTGGTTGTATCCCATGACAGCCGATGGGGCAATTAACCGGCTGATTGCGTCACCGCCGGAAAAAAGACTGGTATTCACAGGTGCGCATGTTGAACTGCAGTCTGGTGCCAGACTTGATTTGTCGGGTGGTGGCGATCTGTATGCCTACGAATTTATTCCGGGCCCGGGCGGGTCACGCGATATTCTGGATCCGGGTATTGCCGGTTATGTGCCTAAGTTTGCAGTCATGCCCGGTTTCAATACCGCGCTGACGCCGATTGATCCGCTGGAATTTTCATCAGCGAATCTGCATGTTGGCGATAGCGTTTATCTGAGTACCGGTTCCGCGCTGGAGGAAGGTTGGTATACCTTGCTGCCAGCACATTATGCGCTGTTGCCAGGCGCGTATCTGATCACGCCAAGACCGGACATTCCGGATATCACGCCAAGTCAAAGCTTTACTGACTTTACCGGCGCAACAATCGTATCTGGTCGTTATGGTACGGCGGCAGCCGGTATTCAACATGCGCGCACGCAAGGTTTTTCGGTCACGCCGGGAACGCAGGCGCGGCTTTTCTCTGAATATACCGATTATTCCGCCAATCAGTTTTTTGCCAGCACGGCAGCGCAAAAGGGCATCGTCCGTCCGCAGTTGCCTGAAGACGCTGGCAGTCTGGCAATTACCACGCGCGAGCATCTGACATTGGCCGCCGATCTGGCGACATTCCCTGCTCAGAACGGACGGGGCGGACAAGTGGATATCAGTGCCGATCGACTGGCAATCGTAGGCCGCCAGGAAGATTTGCTGGCGCTGCTTCCAGGAACAGTTAAATTACTGGCGGATGATCTGAACCGTTTAAATGCGCCCAGCCTGTTGCTCGGCGGGGTGCGTGGAAAAGATACCCGAGGCCAGCGGGTAACGGTGACCGCACAAAACTTGAGTATCGACGGCAATAGCCACCTGCAGGGCCAGGAAATCATTCTGGCCGCGCGTGATGAGGTGAGAGTGACCTCCGGCGCTTTTATCGAAGGTAAAAATAATGGCAGCGGCACGGCATTGGATCTGTGGATCGAAAACAGCGGTGCAACGAATAGCGATGGCGCATTGTTGCGGGTTTCTTCGTTCAATCAAGTTGGGTTGATTCGTGACCGGAGTGTGACCGGCGGCACGGGTGTTCTGACGATTGAAGAAGGTGCGCGGTTGAAAGCGGATGCTTCAATGTCGCTTGATTCCACCAGAAATACCGTATTTGATGGTCTGATCGACATGCTGGGCGGCTCACTGGCTTTAAAATCAAGCCGCATCAGCGCCGGTGTCGCACCTGCGGATACGCCGGGGCTGGTGCTTAAGAATATTCCCGCCAATCTGGACGAACTGAGACTGACCAGCACTTCCGATTTTGATCTGTACGGTGATGTTGTGATCCAGTCGGAACGGCTTGAAATCAATGCTGCACGGATCAATGGATTTGATAATAACGGCTTCGGCGCGCAGATCAATGCCGATAGCATTACGTTAAGGAACTCCGGTTTTATTTCCGATCGAACTGGCGCGGGCGCAGGTGCATTGACACTGAATGCCGGTAATGTATTGCTGGCCGAGGGTGATTATGCCATCTCAGGTTTCAGCACCACCACATTCAACGTGTCGGACGCGATTAAAGGATTGGGGCTGGTACAGGATGCGCAGACCGGCAACAGCGTTCTGGTAAAACCGGGATCATTACGCATTGCCGGTGATTTTAATTTAAATGCGGCCCATATCATGGGCGATGCTGGCTCAACCACGCGGATTGATGCCACCGGTCATCACATCAATTTCGGCAGGCTGGAAGGTGATGCAACAGGAAAGGCCGCTGGTTTCGGCGCAGCATGGTCAGTAACGGCGAATTCAATCTCCGGAAATGGATTTTTCGATTTACCCGGCGGCGTTCTCGATTTGCATGCGCTGGCGGGCAATATCGATCTGACCGGCGGAACAATCGATGTTTCCGGTCGTGCTGTACCGTTTGCGGAATTGACCCGTTTTGTCCCTGCGGGGCGTGTTTCAATGTCAGCCGATGTTGGCCATATTAATCTGGGCGATACGGCGAGCATTTTGCTGGGATCAGCGGATCCTGGCGATTCGCTTCAACAAACCGGTGGTTCGGGCGCATTGTCTATTCAGGCGGCGCATGGTCAGTTCAATTGGCAGGGCGATATCGTACAGGGCACCCGTTTCAGATTGGATGTCGATAGCCTGGGACCGAATGGTTTCTCCGCATTGAATACCAAACTGGCGCAGGCAGGATTTCATCAGGAAATCAGTCTTCGGCAGCGCAATGGCGATGTGTTTATTGCTGCAGACGATGTTGTCAACTCGCATCAATTCAATCTGGCTGCCGATCAGGGATTAGTCACCGTTGCGGGCCGCATTGATGCCAGCGGCAATCAAGCGGGCACCGTCAATATTTATGGCGCACAAGGCATCGCCCTGGCGGGAAGTGGCGCAATTGCCGCTCAGGCTACCGCGAATGGCGCAAAAGGCGGCAGTGTCTTTCTGGATACCGTACATCGGATCGATGCCGGTAGCGGTTTACTGGATTTGTCGGCGAACGGCGTCATTGATGTTTCCAGTGGCAATGGCGGTACAGGAGGACAAGTCCATTTGCGTACCGGAAGAGATCAGAGCCATACCATTGCAGCATCAACCATCAATGCGCAGATTAAAGGTGCGGCGCCGGATGCGGTTGTACTCGAAGCGGCCCGGGTATATTCCGGACATTCGGTCATTACAGCAACGAATATCCAGGGATGGAAAAACGATACGGCTGCCTTCATGGGAAGCAGACCGGCTGTGGCCAATCTTTCCGGCGCGACAGTGCAGTTATTGCCGGGTATCGAAATACAAAGCAGCGGCGATTTAACGCTGCAAGACCGCTGGGATTTTATGGACGGCGCATGGAATGAAGCCGCGCAGCGCTGGGATTCAAACTGGCGCTACCTGGCTGCCGACGGACAAAACCTGCCGGGTTTTCTGACGCTGCGGGCTAACAATAATCTCAACATCAATGCTGCGCTGACCGATGCGTTTGCATTAACCCCGATTCCCGGTCAGAACATCGAAAACCTCTTCCCGGACATGATACAGCCGGGTCTGTCCTGGAGTTATGGCCTGTATGCCGGTGGCGATATCAATCTGACCGCGACCGACAACCGCTCAACACCGTCTCAGGTAACCGTCAGAACGGGTACCGGCAGTATTGACATTAAAGCAGGTAGCGATTTGCATTTTCTCAGTAGTCCGGACGATGCAAAAGCTTCGGCAGCGATCTATACCGTGGGTACGCCCGCAGCGTATACCCGGGGGCAATTACTGGCAGGTCATGTTCCTGGTGCGCCTGCCCGTGCGCCGGGAGAGTCGGATGCCGATTATTTGAACCGGTTGGATCCGGCATGGCTGAACAGTGTTTTGCGGTATGGTCTTTTCAATGAAACATTGTTAGCGACACAATTCATTCTGGCGGATTACCTGACCCAAGGTGGCGATGTTTCAATTCAAACCGGAGGAGATATCCAGGGGATCGCAACGGGTCAGAAAATCAGTGACTGGCTTTTCCGCAGCGGTGTCTGGGATGCGAATCACAGGCCGACCGCCTGGGGTATTAATCTGAGCGGTGATTCACTGAGCAGCCGTGGCAGCAAAACATTCAATCAGGGTGTGGGTGCGCTGGGTGGCGGTGATGTCCTGATCGAAGCTGGCGGCGATATTCGCAATTTATCCGCGATGCTGCCGACTACCGGTAAGCCGCTCGGCATGATCGATACGATCGCCGGCTTCTCGACAACCTGGCAGGCAAATGGCACATGGATTAATGGCGGCGGGGATTTTTCCATGGTTGCGGGTAATAACATCAGCGGCGGCGAATATTATGTCGGATCAGGTCACGCCAGTATTGTTGCCGGCGGCAGCTTTACAGGATTGACGGATTCCGGTGCGGTTATTCATTTAGGCGATGCGGCAGCGGATGTGTACGCGCGTAACGACCTGGTGCTGGCCTCTGTGAGTAATCCCACCATCCGCAATCAGGATCCATTACCAACAGGCTCCGGCAATTCGGATTCCCGGTTTTTCACTTACAGTGATCAAAGCGGGGTTTCGCTGTCATCGTCGGGCGGCAGCATTGTGTTGAATAACGCCGCTGAACCGGGCTTCGGCTTTAGCGTATATCCCGGCACGTTACGAACGGTTGCTTATTCGGGCGATATTCGTATGAATAATTCGATGACCTTGTTCCCGTCATCGAATGGGCACCTGGAATTACTGGCGCAGCGGAATATCTCTGCGGATAGAAACGCGGCACAGTTTTTCAATATCGGCATGTCGAATACCGATATCTCATTGCTGCCAGGTGTTGCCCTGCCCGCACAACAAGTGGAAGGTAACCTGGTCAGCGGTATCATCCGCGCGCGCGAACGATTGAATCCGACAACGCCGGACCCGCTGCTTGTCAATGCGCCGGTGCCTTTGCATTTGGGTAACCCTGACAAGCCGGTCATCATCGCTCAATCGGGAGATATTGCTTTTGCAACGGACAAAGAAGCAACGTTCTATTTACCTAAAGCGGCCGATTTTATCGCTGGGCGTGACATTAAAAATCTGACGGTTAAAAGTCAGAATCTTTCACCCAATGACATTACGCGCGTACAGGCCGGCCGGGATATCGTGTACGACACCATCATCAATAATGATGGAAATATTTTATCCAATATCAGGAAGCTGGAACTGGGCGGCCCCGGCCAGTTCCAGGTATTGGCGGGAAAAAGCATTAACCTGGGTAGTTCTAACGGGATCCAGACGATTGGTAATTTGTTCAATCGCACGCTGAGTGATGACGGTGGTGCCACTATTTCCATCGTGACCGGTTTGGCCGGAAATATGGATCTGACCGGGTTTATCAAGCGCTATGAGGATGCCGACGACTATCGAGCATCTCTCGCAGGTCTTGCCGATTTACCGGAATCCGAACAGCGCCAGCATCTGAATATATTGCTGGGCATCTTTTACAACGAAATCAAAGAATCAGCATCCGCCGCAGCTGCGGCACCCGAATCGGAGCGCAAGGATCTTTACGAACGCGGCTTTGCAGCGATCCGCACCTTGTTTCCCGATGACAGCTATGACGGCAATCTCAGTCTGGTATTCAGTCAAATCAAGACACTCGATGGTGGCGACATCAATCTGGCGATTCCCGGCGGTGATGTTGACGTCGGCCTGGCCGGTCAGCTGGCGGGAATTCGCAAAACACCTGAGCAATTGGGCGTGGTTGTTCAGCAAAAGGGCAATCTGAGTGCGATGGTCAATGACAATCTCAATGTCAATCAATCCCGTGTCTTTACGCTGCTCGGCGGCGACATTCTGGTGTGGTCGTCGGAAGGCAGTATCGATGCAGGTAAAGGCGCCAAATCCGCGATTTCCGCACCGCCGCCGATCAGCGTGGTGGATGAACGCGGCAATATTGTGACGATTTTCCCGCCGATCGTTTCGGGCAGCGGCATACAGGCAATCGGCGAAGGCAATGTGGTATTGGCCGCGCCGGTGGGTGTCGTGGACGCCGGTGAAGCCGGGATCAGCGGCAGTCAAATTGTCATTGCAGCGACGGCGGTTATCGGCGCTTCCAATATTCAGGCATCGGGAGGAACGGTGGGTGTGCCAACCAGCGTGGTGGCGCCGACCGGGGTGACCGGTGCGGATAGCGCGGCTGCCAGCGCGGCACAATCCGCATCCCAATCGGCATCGCGCGGCAGCTCGGGACAGGAACGTGATGATAAGAATGAGCGTAGCAAAGTCAGCATGTTGAATACGGATATCGTGGGTTACGGCGATTGCAGTGTGAAAGATGTCAGGGAAGGGAAACAAGGTTGCGGCGAATAAGCGCACCGTTTTTATAACGAATAAGGAAGTCATCAGTTAATGAAGAAATCATTGTTTTTTCATCGTTTCATGTTGTTCCTGGTGCTTGCATCAGTCACTGTGGAAGGCTTTGCCTGGTGGAACAATGCCTGGCCTTCGCGCAAACAGTTGTCGGTGGATGCCAGCATCACCGGGGCCGACATTCAAGGGACTGTGCAGGATTTTCCGGTTCTGGTCCGTTTACACAGCGGTAATTTCGGTTTTTTTCTCGATCTGGCTGAAGATGGCAGAGATCTGCGTTTTATGCAGCAGGATGGCGCCGTGCTGAAACATGATGTTGAGAAAATTGACGTATTGACGGAGCTGGGGTTGGTGTGGGTCAAGTTGCCTGCAATACGCGGTGGTATCAGCAGCGACAATTTCACCCTGTATTACGGCAATGCCAATGCACCCAATGGGTCGGATACGCAAGGCATTTATGATGTCAATCAAATACTGACCTACCATTTCAGGGAAGGCGAGGTACTGCCGCAGGATGCGACGGCGTATGCGCTGCATGCGAGTGATTCGAAAGCAGTGATTGATCCGAACGGCTATATTGCGGCGGCTGCGCGTTTTGAAGGACAAGGTGGAATCGGGGTGGAGGCGAATCCGGCGACGGAGATCAGTCCTGAAAACGGTTGGTCGTTCAGCACCTGGATTAAAATCGAACAGGAGCAGAATGCGACTATTCTGCAGGTAAAAGATGCTGCGGCGGCGCTTGAAATAAAGTTGCAAGGTGCATTCATACAGGCAGGCTATCAGAACGGCAATGGTGGCGTCGGCCAAACCGGTGCAGTGGGTTTGAACCTGGGGCAATGGCAGCATTTAGCGCTCGTGGTCGAGCAGGATAATCTGCTGCTTTATCTGGATGGTAACCCGGTCGCTAATGCCGCGATTGCATTGAAACCATTTTCACCAGCCATCCTGATCGGATCATCGGAAGAGGGCGCGCATTTCACCGGCTGGCTGGATGAAGTTCAAATGGCTAAAACGGCGCGCAACGCCGATTGGATTGCATTGCAATTCCGTAGTCAAAGCCCGGATTTTACCGTCATCAATTTTGGATCGGACGAGTCGGCGGAAGGCGGCAGCAGTATCAATTATGGGCAGGTTATTCTGGAAAATCTGACCGTTGACGGCTGGGTGGTGATCGGTTTATGTGGCGTGATGCTGGTCATCGGCATCATGGTGATGATCGGCAAAGGCGTCATGTTGACACACGCGAAAAAGGAAAATGCCGCGTTCCTGCACCAATACCGGAATATCAATGTTTCTAATCTGGATTCATTGGATCAGGACGATAGCGAAGAAGATAAATTGGATGAAGATTCTGATTTTCTCGCGATGTTTGGCAAGCACGATCATTTCCAGGGTTCGCCGATTTATCGTGTTTATCATGTCGGCGTGCAGGAGTTACGCAAGCGCATCAACGGCGGTAATACAGCACTGAGTTCTGAGACATTAAGCGTGATCCGCGCCCGGCTTGATGCGGCGGTCGTGCGGGAGCATCAGCGGCTCAACAAAAATATGGTGCTGTTGACGATTTCGATTTCCGGCGGTCCGTTTCTTGGTCTGCTCGGTACGGTCATGGGCGTGATGATCACTTTTGCAGCGATCGCGGCAACCGGCGATATCAATATCAATTCGATCGCGCCCGGTATTTCCGCAGCACTTGCGGCGACTGTCGCAGGTCTTGCCGTTGCGATTCCTACTTTGTTTGCTTACAACTACCTGCTGGTGCAGATCAAGGACGTTACGGCGGATATGCATGTTTTCACGGATGAATTCCTGGCCGTTGTGTCCGAACGTGTCGCCGAGCGGCAGAAAAGGAGTCGGTCATGAAAGCCGGGGAAGACGATAAAGTATACGACGATATCAATATCACCCCCATGCTGGATGTCGCTTATGTGCTGGTGATTGTTTTCATCATCATGACTACGGCGTCGATTGAGGGCATCACAGTCAATTTGCCTAAGGCCAGTAGCACGCCGTCATTAAGCAAACCGAAAACCAAAGCGATTTCAATTACCCAGGACGGTACGATTTATCTGGATACTTATCCGGTGTCGATTACCGAACTGGAAACCCGGTTAGGTCAATACAAAGCCGCCAATCCCGATTTGCCGGTAGTCCTCAAAGCGGACGCCACGATTCAATATGAGCGCGTCATTGAAGTACTGGATGTGGTGTCGCGGCTCGAGATCAGTCAATTGGGGCTGGTGACGCAAAAACTTGTGAAATGAGGCTGACCTGAAGTGAAAAAAAACGATAACTGGTTGCGCCGCTTGCCTGTCATTGTCGGGGTGATACTGGCGCTGATTATTGCTGTGACTATTTATTACATACAGAGTCAATTCGATAAACCGGTGCAGACTCGAAAACCGGTTCAGCATATCACCGTCATTCAACCGCCGCCGCCACCGCCACCACCACCGCCACCGCCAGAGGAAAAGATACCGGAACCGGAGCCGCAGGTAATCGAAGAACCCCAGCCTGACAATGAACCGGAACCCTCGCAGGATGACGCCGATGCAGATACGCCTGCAGGCGATGAATTAGGGCTGGATGCCGAAGGCGGCGCGGGTAGCGATGGTTTCGGTTTGCTCGGCAGAAAAGGCGGGCGTGGCTTGCTGGGCGGCGGGGGCGGTGGCAATGCCATTCTGTGGTATGGCAACCAGGTCAAGCGCGGCCTGGAAGAAGAATTGCAAACGCTGCTGGCGGGTAGTGCCGCGCGCAAGGAAGGCTATAGCGTGCAGCTCAATATCTGGGTCAATCCTGACGGACGAATCGGTCGCGCGGAATTGGCTGGCACCAGCGGCAAAAGAGAAGTTGACCAGAGTATCCAGACCGCTTTGCCAAAGCTGCGCATAGCGATCGGAAAAGCGCCGCCGGAAAATATGCCGCAGCCGCTGAGAATCAGGTTGACATCTAAGATTTAACGCGATTTGGAAATATAACAAATCAATAACTTAATAATAATTTATACCGTGAGAAACATAATGATTTCGAGAATTATCATTACCGCTTTCCTGATCAGTTTAGTGCCGATACCGGTTATGGCCGATGAAAAGCGTGAATTGATTCAGCTCAAGGAAAAAATTGCCAGCGAGTTCGAAGAGTTGCTGGAGTTGAAAAATACCACGATCAATTTGATCGAATTATTTGTAGAGCAAGGATTAATCGATAGAGAAAAGGCCGCGGTACTGATCAATGCAGCGCAACAGAAAGCGGCGCAGGAAGCCCAGGCGAAAACCACGCGGGAACGCATCGAAGAGAGACGGGTCGCTGAAACGAGCGCCGTGGCACCCCCTGTTGAAAAAGGCAAAGGATCGGTTTTTGTCGGTTATGTGCCGGATTTCGTGCGGGAGGAAATTCGTGAGCAGGTTCGCGCGGATTTGAAGGACGAAGTGGTACAGGAAGTTAAAGATCATGCCAAGTCGGAAGCCTGGGGGGTTCCGGCAGCGCTGCCGGAATGGCTGAACAGAACCCGATTTACGTTTGATATGCGCTTACGGGGATCGAATGACTTTTTTGGTAGTAAAAACGCGCCACACCTCGATTATATGGCTATCAACCGGGAAGGCGGGCATATTCCGGCTTTTCAACGAAACGAGGAATTTTTGAATACCGAGCATGATCGCTGGACTTTCAGTCAGCGTTTTCGTGCGGGCCTGGAGATTGATATTACGGATAGTCTTACAGCCGGTGTGCGATTGGCAACCAGTAACATGAGAAGCCCGGTTTCTAATGATCAGAGTCTGGGCGTTACCGGGCAAAGCTACGAGATTGCAATCGATCGAGGATTTCTGCAGTACAACCATCGTGACGAGAAAGGCAACAACTTGTTCAGCGTTTACGGTGGCCGTTTCCGCAATCCGTTCTTCTCGACGGATGTGGTGTACGATTCCGATTTAAGCTTTGAAGGGATCGCTGCAACATTCGGCAAGCGTTTTAATGAAGATGCGCCGAATATTAAAGACTATCGGCCACCGACATTGGTTGATCTGGGCGGGCGCTTTGGTATTAATATGGGGCCGCAAGTACCGAATACCGTGTTTTTTACCGTAGGTGCTTTTCCGATTCAGGAGGTCAATCTTTCGGAAAGGGATAAATGGCTGTTCGGTGGTCAGGTCGGTGTCGACTGGCTGGTTCATGATCAATCCCGCTTCAAAATGGCAACGAGCTTTTACCACTACCAGAATATCCGCGCTCGTGCCAATTCGATCAATAGTTTCACCTATGACTGGACCGCGCCACAATTCGTGCAAGGCGGCAATACGATGGTACCTATTAACGTCAATGAGGGTAATGAACTTGACGGCACGCCGATCAATAGCCGTTGTACCAATACGCAAAGTTTCGTAGGACAGGGTTGCCTGTATGGATTGGCATCGGGTTTCAATATCTTCAATTTTACAGCGTTGTACGATTATGCCGGTTTTGCTCCGATCAACGTGATGTTCACCTTTGATTTTACTAAAAACTTTGGTTATAACGCCAACCGGATACAAAATGAATTCAGTAATCGCCTGGCGGATAATCGGAGTAAAACCACGGCTTACCAGTTCAGGATAGATGTGGGTGACCGCGACGCGCTCAAATTTAAAAACTGGAATGCATTCTTTGCCTATCGTTATATCGAGAGAGACGCCGTGCTCGATGCCTTTACCGATTCGGTATTCCATTCAGGCGGAACCAACTCGCAAGGCTGGTGGATTGGCGGTAACTACGGGTTAGCCAATAATACCTGGGTGAATCTCCGCTGGGTCAGCGCTTCCGCGATTAGCGGCCCTACATACAATGTAGATTCGGTGTTTCTGGATCTGAATATCCGTTTTTAGTTGAGAGGCTTGGATCGATGAAGAAGAATGGATCAGTTGCAATCGTTTTTTTATTGTTTTACGTGCTGGCATCGAATGCGCCGATGACTTATGCGCAGGGCGTCAAGCAAAGCAATGCCGCCGATCAGGCGCTGAGAAAAGCACAGGGAATGTTGCGGCAATTGGGGCAGGAAAAAGCCGCACTGGAATCAGAAAAATCAGAACTTTTGCAGCAACTGAAACATCTTGAAGCCGAGGTTAAACAGTTGCGCCCGCTACAGCAGGACGTTGAGCGCTATCGTGCTGAAATGGGCAGTCTTCAAGGTGTCACAAACAAGCTGCGGTCGAATTTAGACAAAGCGCATCAGCAGGAACAGGTGCGGTCAGAGAGACAGCAGAAAATAATTGACCAGGCGCGTCAAATTCAAAGCGACAATCAGTTACTGGTCAATGCCGTACAGGAGCGTGAACAATGGATCGGTGTTTGCGCAGCAAATAATATCAATCTGGTTGAAATCAACCAGGAATTGCTGGATCAATACCAGAAGAAAGGTTTTTTTCAAAAACTGGGTAAACTGGATCTGCTGACCGGTGTTGCGAATGTTGCTGCTGAAAATCTGGTGGAAAATTATCAATACCGGCTGGAGGATTTGGCGGTTACTCAGCATCAAACCGTGATTGAGGACTATTAATATCTCGCTGAAGGGGCGCATTGCGGCGTTAAAATCGAACTCAAAATACTCACATACTTCAAGTATGCTGCGCTTTTTTGTTCAATTTTGCCTTGCACTGAACCCCTTGATCGAGATATTGAATTGATTTTGGGCAGGTTCCAAGGAAGCTCTGGATAAGAAGAACTGCCGGATTACGCAAGCTCAATCCGGCCTACTCCGATTTTGATAAAACCGTAAAGCATAGTGCCGTCCGAAATTGCGCATGGGGTTTTCCAGAATTCTGTACATGACAGCGGAAATAATCAAGGTGGCCAGTATCGACGCGATGAACAGCGCAACGCCCGTGAACTCAAGAAATGTCTCCATGAAGGGCGGTATGGCGTTGTGAAACAGATAAACGCCATAACTGAGATTACCCATGATGCCCGCCAGCCAGATCAATGATGCCGTATTGTTCGCGTGCCGGTAAAATGCCACGCAGGCGATGATGATCCACTGGTATCCGAGCGCACACAGCAGATTGAACAAACCGTGAGTCATGCCGGAAATCATGCTGCCGCCATGCGTGACAAAGCCATAACCTAAAGCGGACAGTAGAAGCAGCCCCGCGATGCCATACAGCATACCCGCCAGTCTGCCGCAATTGCTGCTGATCAGGTAAGCCAGCGTACCCAGTAGAAATTCCGGCAGAATACTGATCAGGTGATGGGTAACAACCAGCCTTACATACGTATTTTCCGGTAGAAAATGATGCGCCCATAAGCCCGACAACAGTGACAATCCAGAGAGGAACAGCAATACCGGCAAGGTATTGCGTATTTTCAGAAAAACCAGCAGCCCGATTAACAGATAGTACTCAACCTCGACCGGGAGAGACCAGAAGGCGGGATTATAGTAAAAGGCGATTTCTTTCGAGACCGTGGTATGCAGAAACAGGGCGTGTTGAAGAATGATGCCGCTATCCCATGTTTTGTGCGGCAGCAGGGCATAAAAAATAATCGCGAACAGAAACAGCGGATAGATTCTGAAAGCACGCCGGATGGCAAAAGCGGCGATATTTTCCCGCGCCGGTGAGAGCAGCAAAGGCGCAAAAACAAATCCACTGATGACAAAGAAGAAATCCACGCCGGTGTACAGAAAATTCAACCAGCTGCGCTCCGTACCCTGAATCAACACGGCATAATGGCAGAGCATGACCATAATTGCGGCGATTCCGCGCAATAATTCGATGACCGGATTAACATTCGGAGATGGGTGGCCGACATTGATTCCGGAATTCATCATTCTGGCTTGTTAACCCGCGTAATCACGTAACTACATAATCTGCGTAGGCCGATTAGCTTTGCGTAATCGGGCTTTTGCATTCATTCCACCGCAATCGGGCATGTTGTTCTAATGGAAATCGGTATCTCCACACATCAGCCACCAATATAAATGTCGTTCGTCAATCAGCTGTTTGTAATCGGGGGTGACATAAACACCGGAAACCTCGTTTGCCGCCGAGGGTTCGGGCAGATATTCAAGAATTGCGGGTGTCATCCAGCTGAACAATCGTTTCCGCGCCGCGCGGCTGGCGATATGGCGTGCGGTTTCTAATAAAGCCGTCATGGATTCAGGCGGCCCCAGCAGATCCAGCAATTCCATGTCGTTGCTGGCTTCATGGTCGCGCAAAATGATGATGCCCATAACGGTATTGTTCCAGCGTTTTGCAACGATATACGCGGCATAGGTATGGCTGGGATGGTTCAAATAGCGCCATTTAAAAAAACCGGCATCTTTCCGGGGAATCAGGCAATCCGGCAGGGCGGATCGCATGGTTTGCCAGAGGGTATCGATGATCGCCCCGTCTTGCAAGGTCAGCAACCGGGTTTTGAACTGCAAAGGCATACGCAACCGGTGGGTTTGCAGTGCCCAGCTGGCCTCCAGAAAAGTGTCTGAACGGGTATACCAGCCTGTTTTTTCACCCAGCCTGGCGTGCCGGTGAGAAGGAAAGCCAAAAGCAAAGCGATAAGGCTTACCCGGCCCAGCCTGTTCGCTCAGAAAAGTGTCCGCAGTACGCATAAACGGGCCTCTGCGTGTCAGAATGCCGCGCATTCGGGGCGCCACCATGACATCGCAGATTTGCGCCGCATTTACCGTTGCGCCATTCAGGCTGAATGTCCGGGGTATGCTGCCATAGTAAGCGATGACGTCGTTTCCCGTGTGCGCCAGCATGCCGGGTTTGTCCTGCCAGGCGTATTTCCATTGCCAGAGACCGTCGGGCATGATCTGGCCGAATGAAGTTTTAAAAAGATCGAGCAAAGCGTCCTGATCATTCCGGGTGGCCCAGCGGCATTGCCACTTCAGATGGTTCTGGGTGTTTTCGGTGCGTTTCATGATCGCTCTGTTGGTCGGATTCGTTCTGTGCGTGGCAGTTATTTATTGCCAGTGATGCGGCATGGCGAAATAGCCTTGCAGGCGACCTTCTTGTTGCACAGAAATTTTGGCGACATCGCGAACCGAGTCAAAAAGATGCAGACCAAGATTACATAATAATAATACGCTAATGAAATAATCACCCTTTAATAGAGGTGGTTGGTTAAAAGTGAGACTGACCTCTCCAGTGCCATCAATGCTGCGTTGTAACGCAAAATCATCTTCCCAGTTTGCGGCGCTTGATATGACGCGACCATCCATGGCGTGAAGGGTTATAGCCACGGTCGGGCATGGTAGTGTGATATCGGATACAAATATAACCTGTATGGTAATATTTGATTTTTTACTCATAACTACCGCTTCCTTATGGCTAATGCCGTCAACGGTTACAGTAATTTTTTTCAGATGTGCGTTGCCTTGTGTAGTAAATTGATCTGCTGGTTCAACAGCTGTTTCCTCTGTGCTGATAGCGGCTTCATTATCAACGAGCGTGTTTTTGTCGAGAAAACCCTGGTAGGCTGCAACCACCTTGGCGGAAGGCCCGTCTTGCATGATTTTACCTTTATCGATCCAGATAGCGCGCGCGCATAAAGTTTCAACCTGATATAACGAATGAGAGCAGAATAAAATGGTTTTGCCAGCATCACGCATTTGCATGATGCGATTAAAGGATTTGTGCGCAAATGCGCCGTCTCCGACAGACAATGCTTCGTCGATCACCAGAATTTCGGGGTCGACATTAATGGCAACTGAAAATGCGAGTCGTACATACATGCCGCTGGAATAAATTTTAACCGGCTGATCGATAAAATCGCGGATACCGGAAAATTCAATAATATGCTCGAGCCGGTCTTCAATTTCGGAAGAACTGAATCCCAGAATTGCGGCGCTCATGTAGATGTTTTCACGCCCGGTAAATTCGGGATTGAAACCGGCACCAAGTTCCAGTAGTGCGGCGATGCGTCCGTTGACTTGTAGTGATCCGCTGGTAGGCGTAAGCGTGCCGCAGATCAGTTGCAGCAGCGTCGATTTTCCAGAGCCGTTTTGCCCGACAATACCGACGACCTCGCCATGTGTGACGGTTAGGTCAATGTTTTGCAGCGCCCACAGTTCTCGGAAGAATGTTCGCTTACCACGCCACAGGAATTGCTTGAGCCGGTCGCGCGGATGACTGTAAAGTTGATAGCATTTGGAGAGACCTGTTGCATGAATCGCGAACATGGAATCTGGTTTAGAGGACATCGGCAAATCCCTTGCGCGTTTTTTCGAACCACAACAACCCGGCCCATGCCGTCAGAATACCCACAGCATAATAGATAGCCATCCCCGTCCATTCCGGTGTCTGTCCGAGCAGAATGACTGCGCGTGACTGCTCAATAATGAACGTCAGCGGATTCAGAAACAGATAATCGCGAATAGGTTCCGGTAGCGCCGAAACAGGATAGAAGATGGGGCTCATGAAGAGTAGCATGGTCAGAATCAGACCGATAAACTGCGTGATATCGCGGATAAAAACGCCAATCGAAGCGAGCAGCCAGGATAGTCCCATGATCAATAGCAGAAAAGGCAGCAGCACGACGGGCAACAGCAGAACCGTCCAGGAAATCGTCTGGCCGGCGGCCAGTAAAAAAACGAATAAAACGCAATAGCTGATAGCGGCATGAAAAAGCGCCGCACCAAGCGTGATCCAAGGTAGAATTTCCAGCGGAAAGATAATGCGCTTGACATAGTTGACATTATTCAGAATCTGTGTAGGCGCGCGTGACAGGCACTCTGAAAATAGATTGAATACGATCAAACCGGCGAAAAGCAGCAGCGCGAACTCAAACTTGCTATCAATGCCGCCGGCCTGATCCATACGTACTTTAAAAACAACGCTGAAAACAAAAGTGTAAATGGCCAGCATCAGCATGGGGGTTACCAATGACCACAACAGTCCGAGCAAAGACCCGCGATAACGACCGATCACCTCGCGTTTGATCATGTGTAGCACAAGCTGGTGTTGTTTTTTTAGGCAGAGAAAAATATCGTAAACCGGGATGATTTTAGAGAATCGCAATTCAATTGAGAAATTATAATTATAAATCAGCAGATCCAATTATCTCAGATTTTGCGTGGTTTTTTAAAGATAATTTGTTATTGGTTTGTGTCACAATATCCATAAACGGCACCAGCGAAGATTCAGCGCAAAAACAATCTACTGTCTGACGAAAAGTGACTTTGGAATAATCTGACCAAGTAGGATTAAAATCCCCAAGAAACTTAAAAAACCTGACTAAAGCCCTATCATGGGATCTGAACGGCGGCGAGAAAGGAAGCGGTATTTGTGGCGTATCTTGTAGTAATACCGCGCCATCTTTTCAGGTGCAGGAAAGCATTTTCGATCAGATGCCGGGTCTTATACAGCTTTTCATCATACGGCCTTTGAACACTACGGTTTTTCTTCGGCGGGTTACAGGTTCCATGCCCTGAGCTTTTGCCTGATTAATAATAGCATTGCTGTCATAACCTCTGTCCGCAATCAATCTAATCAGCATAAAATCCATCGATCAGGCGGCCAGTCTGTGTGCAATCCGCTCCGGTACCTTTCGGGATAATAATTCTGAGCGGCATACCACGCGCATCTACGGTCAGATGTATCTTGCTATTGAGCCCTTTTTTGTACGGCTCATGTCCTGATTGCCACCTTTTGCGCCTGCCGTATGCTGATGCACTTTGCAATGGCTCGCATCAATGTAATCCGGTTCGTCAATCAATACTTCCAGCAATTCTCCCATACCCCCTTATCGCGCCAGCGGATAAAACAACGGTGGTATTGCTCCAATCTCCATAATCCTGCGACAGGCCACACCATAGCACACCCGTGCGGATAATCCAGAAAACCGTATTAATGAACTGACGATTATCTCTTGCTATACCACTCCCACCCACCTTCGCGCCCAGGCAAATGGGGTTCCAGTAATTCCCAAACCTTATCCGATATATCGTGTCTACGATGGGTTTGCGTCATATAAAATCCTCTTTTCTCCTATAGAATCTCATATTTCATATCCCCTATCTTATGACTACATTATTTAAAAGGTTGATACAGATTTCGCTAAAACTATAATAAAGGTTTTATTTCGCCGAAATCATAGTAAAATGATATAGTAGATCAAAAATGTTCTGCTAAAATTATCAACTTATTTTATGGCTTGTTGTAAATGTACAACAAGCCGATTTGCTGAGTTGGGGTTTTTACTTGCAAACCAGTTCTTATTTGTGCAGAATTCAGTGTAACTTGGTTTTTGGCCGGTTGTTGGAAGACTTGATGTTATCGAAGTGTTCTTGCAATTAAAGTGGCCAAAAAACAACGTGATTGATTGAAAAGAGTGAAAAGCTTGCAAATGATTCGCTAAAGCTCTGTATTTTGATGTTTTTATTTCTTCAGGGGAGTATTCATGGCATGGATAACGCGCAACCAAACTACTCAAAGTTGCTGCAGAACTTTTTAACGCGGAGGCGGGGCAGCGATATCTGCTGCAACTGGCTATTGAAGTTAGCACTGTTTTTTCAACTTGGCATTTGGCAAAGGCATGTATCACAAAGTCTGTTTTTTCACAGATTTTGTTGAGCGCTGCCAGTCCAGCAGTAAATACCGAGCAGTAAATACCGTTATGCTGAATAGAAATTTTGGATTGATAGCAAAGGTATTGTCGGCTATGTCGTCACCGGAAACTGAGTGTCCTGTTCTCAAATGAAGAGTGGTGTGAATTTCGGTGTTGTCAATACGGTTGAGTTTCTGTTGTGTGGCAATCTGCCGGAAGAAATTGCCGCAACAATTAGGCTGCTGAAAATAAAGCGATTGTTTTAAGTGTGTATTTATGGAATTGAGTATGGGGTTGATATCTTCTTTGCAGGAAAGGTGGATAATAGTGGATTATCTAGCCCGGTTAAACTCTGATTCGTCATACTTACGTAAAATGCCAATAATCTGGTTGCCAATGTCGAATCATAAAGCAGCACAGGATCGGACGGCGGATGAAGATACTGGTGTTGTGTTGTAATGCTTTTCTAGTTCAATGATTTCTTGGCATATAGGTTTCTAATCGAAGTTTTTTTAATTCTTTTTAAAAGGAAGTACATGTTATGGCTACTAACGCTGAAAAAAGTGCAATGCTCAAGCTGGTGGTGGGATTGTTTGATGCTGCGCCGGGTGAAGGAAATTTAACTAATCTACTGGGGGGGCTCGACTTTGGAATGTCTTTCTCTGAAATTGCAGACATTCTGGTTACTGTGCCCGAATTTAGAAACGGCGTAATCGGCACGAAAGCAAATTCTCAGCAAGTCGCAGAGATAATGAGTCATTTTGGATTGGTTTATGCTGAAACGCCTGATGCATCAACTGCATCAGGCCAGGCGCAATCGTATTTTTCTGCCAGACTGGCTGCCGGAGATAACTGGGGTGAGATCATGGTGGATGCGATCTTATTTTTATCACTCCCTTCCACAGCTGCCGACCCACTTTTTGCGGATACGGTCAACCTGATTAACAATAAGGCTTTGGTGGCTGGCATTTTCTCGGATGCAAACGCTGCGCCGTATTTGTCTCCGCTTAATCTGATCTACGATGTTAAGTTCCTGCAGGCAGTTCTACATGGTGTGACAGCGCAAGAGCCTTCTACTCCGCAGGATGCAGTGCAATTTTTGCTCCAAAAAGGATTTGGTGGTACTCCGGGCACGGTTTTTAATCTTGTTTCTGAATCAGCGGCAGGTGCGGATGTCATGCGTATTACGGGTGATCAGGCGCTGCGCATTGACTTTACAGATCCTAGTAATCAGATCAAGGGGCGTGATCTGAACGGCAATGGTAGGATTGAGGCGAATGGAATAGAAAACGCTATAACCGGCGTAGCCGCTGATTTTGAAATCGTCGACGCTTATAGCCGCAATAAACTTAATGAGCGCGATCTTCTCAACAATTTCCTGGGCGATATCGCCTATGATGGAACCGGATTCGATGGCGATGGCGTCCATACTGATGGCAACATCTTCCTGGGTGGATTGGGGGCTGACACCGCCTTGGGTGGGATCGGCAATGATTTTATGGCCGGCGGTGGCGTAGCGCAGGCACGCACCCAGCGTGCACTGGAAGAATGGCTGGCGCTTGGTAATTCCTCAACCACGTTCGCGTTACCGACCGACAATTTGTTTGGTGGCCGTAACGCAGATTTCTTCTTCGGTGAGATCTCACAACTGGATAATACCGATGGTAATCAGCTTTTCATTGATGGCGGATCCACATCCGACGATGCGGCTGTCGGCAACAACACCCCGCAAGATAGCGACTGGCTGTTGATCGAAGTATCCGATGATGAGGATGGCACCGTCATCAACTTGGGTGGTGAGCATTATGGATTTCACCCATTGAATGTCGGAGAACAGGGGCAATATGTACAATCCGGCACGGGTGGCAGCGGAATCGTCATGCGTGAGATTGAGCATGTCGATGCTTCTGGCAATCTGTATGGTTTTCTGGATGATATTGATGTTGCGCTCGGCGGCAATGGGCGACGTACAGCGAATGGAGAAAACGTTGGTATCGGGTCGACCGCGCAGCTACACATCATTGGTTCCGAAGCAAATAATATTATCATCGGTGGTTTTGATAATGATCTCATCGAAGGTGGATACGGCAATGATCTGCTATTTGGTGGTAACCTCAATTACAACAACAATCCAAATCTGCTCAACATTCCGAACAACGGCCGTGATGAGCTGATCGGTGGTGATGGTGATGATCATCTTGTATGGGAAGCCGATGGCGGTATCTATGAAGGCGGAAATGTGCCGGATGTGGATGATTCGGGGATTGATACCTTGTGGTTAACACACAATGCGCTCGGTAATCGTGCGCTGAATGATCTGACTAATGATGGTGTATTACGTTTCGATCTTGGTGTGGGTAAAGTCGGTGGCTTGGAAAATTATGCGGGTTATGGTGGGGCGGATAAAGCGCCATCGTCATCTGCAAGTCAATTTGCCGGGCTTTATACGAGTGATCAGACTAATTACAAGGATGGCGTGCTGCGCAGCCAAGTGCAGGATACGGAAAATGTCATTGCCACAGGTTTGGGTGCTGTCGACTATCGTGCGGCAGGTAGCAATGATCCTGAGTTAGCATTTAACAATATTCAAAATCACTTTGCTTATGAAGGCGATCTCGACCTGCGCGGCACAACAGGCGTTAATGTTTTGTATGCGAGCAGTGGGGACGATACGATCGAAGGCCGTGAAGGCGGTACACTGACTACCGATGCCAATGGCAATATCAAAAAAGGTGGTGATAACCGCGATAAATTATCCGGTGGCACAGGGAATGATGATTTCATCTTTGCGATTGGCGATGCCTACCAAGATGGTGTTGATGTCATTCACCGCCAAAAAGACGCGGACAACGATAATCTCTGGGATACCGATGCTCAAGGCAACTATCTTTACAGTCAGGATTTTGGTCTGGATTCGGAGGCTACTGCTGGTTCTTCAGTCTTGCAGATTCGGATTGTCAAGGTAGGAGGCAATGCACCGGGTGATGAGCTGAGTGATGTTGTTAACTTTGTTTCAGAAATTACAACCGGCTACAGGGATAACGGCGAATTTATCCCCGTTACACTTAGCACTGATGCCATCAAAGCCGCTACGACTTATGCTGAGTTGACCAGCGCGCTCAATGACGCTCTGGATGCAATACCGGGCGCTGAGGCCCTCGACGCCACGCTGCAGCCCGACGGCGTGACGATATTCATTACTGACGGCCAGGGGCGTGACCTCGCAGATAGTACAACGGAAGTTCCGGGGGCGGGTGTGTTGATTAATCAGAAGGCTAATACGCAAACCGAAAACCTGTTCATGTTTGGCGAGCCGGATATAACAATCACTCAAGACCGCTTGCTTTACGTGGCTTATGAAGATCGCGCGGACGCGGAACGTGTCGATGATGATTCGATCTTAGGCTCCACTATTTCATTAGGTGCACGCAATTACGCGCAGGATCTGGTGATTGATTTTGCCGCTGATGGCACGCGCATCGCGGAAAGCCAACAATATGAGTTGAAATTTGGGAACTTGACGACGCAGGATATAGTGACGATCCATGTCAACGGTGTCGAATTCACGCTGCAAGTCGGAGTGGATCTCGATGGGAATATCGTTGCTAACGAAGATTCAACAACAACCAGTCAGGCAAATATACAAACCAATTTCCTGGCGCGTTTCGAAACATTCATTAATTCGTTCAACGACCGCAATACAGCGGCAGGGCAAGTTGCCGCAAGCCACGCTGGCGATACACTGACACTGACGCAAGCCGACTACAACGGTGAAGAAACAGTATTCATGCGTACACCGACCGTTACGTTGCAAAACCTGTCCGGTGGCGAACCTGCTTCAGTTGAAGTGCTCAATAATTCAAGTCATGAGGTACATTTGCTGGACTTCGATGGACGCGACAATCGGCTTAACGATACCAACGTGCTGTTCCTCGGCGGTGAGAACATTAATCGCGCCATACTGGAAACCGCAAGTGATGCGGGCGGTCAATTAAGTGGATCGAATGCCATTCTGATTGACGGTGGTGCAAACGATTTGTCTGACGCTGTCTTGGGCTCTTCCCTTGTGGCAATCAATAATACGGCAACTAACCCATTCCTGGCATTGAATTTTTCAGTGCATGGCGATGATTTGCTGATTGGCGGTAATGGAGACGATATCATCACCGGTGGCACGGGTGACGATCGTGTCATCGGTTCACGCGGTAATGATACGGCGGATGGTGGCAAGAACTACTATGCCGTTCAGGTGCTCGGCGAAACGCAGGCGCGCGTGTATGAATTGAACGCTTGGGAAGCTTCCTCGGTGGCCAATCTGAAATCCGTCCTGCCGGAGCTGGCGAGTAATACCATTTCCTCAATTACGGTCATTAATCAGGCGGAAAGTGGTTTTGGCACAGTCAGTGGGGTATTCAGCGACACGCTGCAATTCCAGCAGGCCGATTTTAGCTCCAATGCACGCTTTACTATTGTACTGGATGATTTTGCCACCAGTGGTGCAGGTATCGGCGGCGTTGTGCAATTTAAAAATGATGGCGCAGGTAAAGTGTTTACCGATGAAGATGGTGATGGTGTCAATGACCACACCACAACCTTCACCAACTTCGAAAACATCCGTACTGTTTCCGGCACAGGGAAAGCCAATGCAGCAGGTGGTCAGGGCCGCGATACGCTGGACATATCCGCATTGTCCTCTTCGGAAGCAACCGGCGGCGTATCTTACAACCTGACCAATGATGGTGGGCAGGGTGAAGTACGGATCAGTGAAGATGCAACCACCTCTCCAGCACCTGTTCCAGGTGATTATGAAATTCTGGCAATTCGCGTTGATGGTGTTGAAAATGTCACATCTGGCACTGGCAATGACTTGCTGCTGATCGACGAAACCGAAGCTGACAAAGACAATGTATTCAGTGCTAATTTGGGTACTGATCGCATTATCTACCGTAATGAATTTGATCCTGTGTTCGCTAACGACACGATTGCGCAACCGACTGTCAATATCAAAGTCAACAGTGCAACTGACACCGACACCGTCACCATGACAGAAGGGCGCAATGGTACCGTGCTGGCAACTGATACATTGATCAGCGTCGAGCGGATCTCACTGGAAAATGGTACAGCTGAAGGCAGTCGTGAGAATGACGTACTTGACGTTACCACGATGGCATCTGGCGCCGTAGTCGATTTCACTAATGGTGAAGTCCGTACCGGTATCGTGCCTGGCGATGGTGTGCAAGTGATCATTGATGGCATGGCACGCTTGGAGAATGTTTGGGCCGATGGTAACGATACAGTGATTGTCGCTAGTTCCGGCGCAATGAGTGGCGCGAATGCAACTTCGGATGTACTGCTGGATACGAAAGACATCACCTTCAGTCATTTCCGTGATTTCGATGTGCTGGGTAACAATAATCAGCGTAAATCATTTGAAACGCTGGCTACGGGTGAAATCACCGACATAATCAATGAAGGTCAGTACACATTTGATCTGAGCAAAACAGGGGGCGGCAATGATGTCGATACGGTTGACTACAGCCATGCGACTGACAATATTGCTGTCGTAGTGCGGCCAGACAGCGAAGTCAAGCAGTTCGTGATCGTCGATACCGGTGGTTTTGGTGATAAAGCTGCACAACTTCATGATCGTGTCGATGTACTGATTGACGTTGAACAAGTGGTAGCATCGCAAGGCGAATCCGTACTTGACTTCACCAGCATGACGGCAGGCACGGAAATCCGTTTCAACAAACCTGAAGCGGCCGATCAGGTTGCGGCGCTTGACCGGGATGTCTCACGTGTCAACATCATTGATATTGCATCGCTCAATCCACTGCAACGTACCTTCCTCGAATACCGGGATGCGGGGCTGGATGCTACAGTCACTCAGGCGACAGCAACGTGGAATCGAATTGAGGGCAGTGATCATGCCGAGCGCGTCGTCATGGCAAGCGTGCAATCGACCGAGAATTTTGCAGCCAATCTGCGTGGTGGTGCGAATGAGATTAAGTACAACGAATTGTCACGTTCGATCACAAGCGTATTGAGCGCAGACGAGTTTGATGCGGGTAATCCATTGACAACGGGTTTGATCACATTGACTACAGTGTTCCAAGATGGTGATGGAAATCCATTGCCGGGTTCAGGAACACATACCGTTACCAGCTATTCGGCTGATAATGAAATCGCGTCAGGAGCGCTGCGTGTCGCTGCATCGCAGGATGCTGAAGACACGTTAGAGGTGGCAGGCGTGAGCAGTAAGTTGTTTATCCTTGCCGAACAGGGTACTACAGATAATCAGATCACAGTGAAACTCGGTTCCGGTGCTGCACAAAATTCAGTCATATTGACTGGATATGAGTTCTTGCAGGATGCAGCTTCTAACGATATGTATGATATGGGTTCACTTTCATCGGTATTGGCGGGGCTTGACTTGCTGGATAACGGCGCAGATGATCATGACGGTATCAAAGTCAGAAACGATGCTGTTGGTTTTAATGGCGCGGGTGCGAGCACGATTGGTTTGAATAATCTCAACGATGTAGTAGGCGGTTTGAATTTCGACTTTGACGTGCTGGATATTACCAGTGTTACGACTAGCGGGCTGACGATCAATGGTGTGGATTCAACCGGTTTGTTACCGCCAGAGCAAAATGATTTGGGTACCACGGACGAATTGGTGGTGGGCGCCCTCAATCTGATCAATACCGTCAATGACTTCGAAAGTATCGTGTTAACGGACGCATCGGTTGCCGGAGGCAGCGGTTTTGTCCTTAATACAAGCACCAATCAGTTGATTCAAGGCAGTACGACTGTCAACATTGGTGGTAACGATTTAGTCAGAAAGCTCAGCGCTGGTGGTCTCGTAGAGGAAAACAGCTACCGCGATGGTCGCATAGCCGCTGTGACAACTGATGTGACATTGACTGCGCTCGGTAGTAATGCCGTGTGGCTGATCGGTGGAGCTGGCAACGACACGATTACTGGCTCAGGTGGCAATGATATACTGACCGGTGGTTCCGGCAATGATATTCTGGATGGTGGTATAACTTCTGAAACTCGCCAGATTGAATTGAATGGAATTATGGACGGAGCAGCAGGTGGAACAGTAGTGGCAACATTTAATGGCTTCTCTGGTGCGGTGACGACGATTGCTGAAGGAGCGGAAGTTCCTGATGGAGCGGGTGCCGATGCGGTAGGTGAGCAATTGGCTGCCAAGATCAATGCTAATCTGGCCGCAATCAATACCGGTGCGGGTTGGACGAATGGTGAATTGGTCAATGTCAGCTATGACATCAACTCGAACTTGTTGACTTTCACCTTCAATACCGGTGCCGATGTGTTGGATGGAGAAATCATATCGGTAGCTGTAGCTGGCGATGCTGGTACATTGATGGCATCGGCAGAAAGCATTATTGTCCAAGGCGGAGATGGGGGCACGGATACCTTTGTATTCGAAGCAACCGCTGCGCTGAACGGTGTGGATACCATCAACGGCTTTAATAACAACCTGTTGCTTGGCAACGAGGATGTACTGAATTTCAGCGCATTCCTCGGTAACGGCGCAGGACCTGTTGCCGCTTTCGATATTAATAACTTCACCACGGTAGGTATTAATCTCACTGGTAATCAAGTCGGTGTGGTATACAACAAAACCGGCGGGCTGAGTACAGGCGATATCGCAACGGTTGCTGCTGCAGGCAAAATCGCGGTGGATGATGATGGCAAAGCTGTTGTGCTTGTGACTGCTGATGCTGATGGAGTAAATGATGCAATCAACAATCCTTACGCGGTCTACTTCATCGAGGACGTGGATACTACAAACCCTGCTACTCAGGTTTGGCAGGTTACTTTGGTTGGTAATGTCAACAGTACAGCCGAACTGGATGCTGCGGATTGGGGTTTAGGCACCAACTTCTTCATTTAGTTGTGATGCCAGCCGCGCTGTGGTGAAGCGAATATGCTTTACCACACTGCGGAGATGTTCAGATTATTCGATCAAACCGTTTCCGTCATCAAGCGGAAACGGTTTTTTATTTAATTCATTTTTAGGAGGAAATCGACATGGCTGATGAAACAACAAATAAATCCAGCCCAAAAATTACTATTGATGGTGTTGACTACGAAATTGCAGCGCTCAGCGAGCAATCCAGGAGGCTGATTTCCACGATACGTTCGGCTGACCGCGAAATGCGTCGCTTGGAATTCCAGTTGTCGCTAGCGCGCATCGCACGTCAGACGATCGCCGCTAATCTCAAAAATGAGCTTGGCAAAAATCCATCCAGCTCCGGATACAATGCTTGAGTGAGTCTGTTTAATTGACCTGTTCCGCGGTAAAAAGGATGTCTTAAGAGAAGATCTTGAAACAGGTTCTAGAGCATTTTTGTTTTAATTAGATATTTATCCGGATGCAGTAAGTTTGCTGATGTTCACTATGAGCATCAGCAGTGACCCACAACAGCGCGCAGCATGATCACCACGGTGCCGTATCAAAAACTGATTTGTTCAGGGGACCGACTATTTACCTCGCACAACAAAACCCCGGTATACGGGGCTGAGGACGCAGTATGATCACTCTAATCATGCTGCGTTGATAATTTGGCTTGTCATAAAAGCCGGTTAACGCAACTTCCAGCATCCTGAGCAAGATTCAGGGAAGATGCCATTCCACAAATTAAAGCGCATATTTTCATAATACTGATCAGACAGAATTTGATCGATAGGTCGGGTAAACAGATTCCAGTTGGAAGATGGTGGGGTTTTGATTTGGCAGCAGGGCGTAATATCGCCGCTGAGTAAAGAGTAAATCCATTGTTCATCGCAATTTTTGCGGATACCATTCGGGGTGCCGTTTTTGTCGAGGACGATGCCTTCTTGTTCACAAAATTCAGCAACGGAAGTGAGCTGTTGTGTTGCGATATGACTATCTCTGGCGATGCAGGCGGCGATTTCATCAATATGCATGATTTCTTCCAGTTTCTGTTCGGGATAAATTGGCAGATAAGTAGACATCGGATTAAGTGGTTGGAACGACTCGAATATTTCAACACCATGATGTTTTGCCGCAGCGACAATTTCCGGTAAATCGTTTTTGCTGTAGGAAAACAGCGTGCCTTTTAGGCCGATCTTGGGATACTGATAACCATGTTCGTCACGATAGCGGCGTAAATTCTCGATGCCCTTCCAGATTTGATCGAGCTTGCCTTCTATTCTTGAGCTGGCAAAGGTTTCAGCATCAACAGAATCAATGGATATCGAGACATAAGTAATTCCACTTTCGCAAAGCTTTCTGATATTACTTTGACTCAGGGTGGAGCCGTTAGAAACAATCATCACACGTTTACCACGAGCACGGGCAAGGTTGGCCATTTTAAAGAAACCTTTATGCATCAGTGGTTCGCCTTCACCAACAAGTGCAATAGTTTGAACTGTGGGAAAATTATCAAGTAATTTGATGAAATTATCGACATTAATGTCGTCTTGTACCATATGTCGCCCAACGCAGTACCAGCACTTGAAATTACAACGCGTGGTCGGTTCGATATTCAGGAACGTTGGCGCGGTCGACCAGAGCCTTGCATTGATTGCATTAACTGGTTCTGCATTTTCAGGTTGTGGCAGAACATATCCCTGGCAGGACGGACAGTATATAGGTTCGGCTCTTTCCCAATTATCTTCACCATACCGGGCCTGTATCACAATTTTGAAAGCATTCTCATTATCACAAGTAGGACAACTGACTAATTGCTGACGATTTAAAGGGATGTGATGTTCAAATGGTTGTAAATGCGCGTGTGAATGCTGCCACAATTGAGTGATGTTGATAAATTTTGTCATAAGTCAGTCATGGTGAAGTGGGAGACTTGAAAACCAGTTCCAACCGTCCCAGACTTCCGGGTATTTTGTCAGAGTTTCAGATAAAAAGGAGAAATAAGTGTTCATCACAGTATCGGGATCATAATTGGATTCAACTAGACGTAGGCTCACGTGATAGCGTTGATCAACCATATACATAATGCCAAGAATTATGGGCAGCTTTGAACGGCAGGCTATTTGAATACTACCTATAGGGGCAGATACACTTCGATTAAATAGTGGATAAGCGTTGGGATTCATTGTTGTGGCAAAATCATTGAGTGATACGAGTAAATCCCCATGCAATAACGCATTTTTGGCTAACCTTGCGCCACGAATATTTTTTTTGAAGAACAGATAATCGCCACCATTGAAATGAATGGCGCTGTTCCGATGCAATTTGTATATATATTGCCCGATATATGGAAAGAGCGGTGTTGATTCCTCATGAGCTGCAAGAACCTGAGTGCGGAATCCGGTTAAACCAAGCACACAGAATAAGGTATGTTGAAATGCATGATGGTAGGTTAAAAATAAAGCACCTTTGTTTTTCTTCTTAACTTGGTTTAAAAGAATATGATCGATATCTACATTTTTATGTAGCCATTGCTGGTCAAATGAAGCATGTTTAAAAGCATTTAGACAAAAATGAGCATGATTGACTAAACATTTTTTCCATAAAACTGACCAATCATCAATTATGATATCGGCATCGACCATTGCCTGATGGATTGTTTCCTCATTTTGTCGTATGGGACTATAGACTTGAGTGACGAGCTTTGGTAATAGTGTATAAACAAGCTTATCAGGTAGTTTCGCCATCGCTGATAAAAGCAACAGGAAATAACGATAGTTTCTACCATGTTGGGCTACGCTCACTTGACGCATTATATTAAATAGTTTGTTGATTCAATTGCAGTAAAACTTATAGAGGTTTTTGGGTGGTTTGATTCAAGCCTATTGGGAGTAACAGAAATAACCAAAATACTATAGCACGGTGTAATAAGAAAGCAATAATCCGAAGAACATTAAATCGCGCAGAATAATGTTTGGCTGTTTAGTCCCGGCATTTTCTGGATTGGATTAACCTAAATCCTGACAAAAGTTACCCATGACCGGGAGCGTCTTTCCCTTTCATTATTTATACATACCGTTGGATTGTTGTGATGGCTTTTTTTATGTTGAAACTTTGCTAGGCTTTATCTGGCCGGCAGGGCAGGTTTATCGGGATGTGAAACATGTTATGCTTTAGCAGTTTTGTTTGAGGAAGATTATCATGGCACTGGCGAAAGAAGATATCGAGGAGATCAGAGAACTGATTGCTGCTGCTCTGGCGGCACAGCACCCGGAAATGACAGGCAATAATGTGCGCTATGAGCTGGAAATCAGGGAAAGAATTCTTCGTGTTGAAGAAGAATTAAGGCATCAGCGGGAGTTGATGCAGGAAGGCTTCAAGCAGATGGAAAAACGCTTCGAACAGATTGATAAGCGCTTCGAGCAGATGGAAAAACGTTTTGAGCTGATCGATAAGCATTTTGAGCAAGTTGATAAGCGTTTTGAAGCAATGACGGTGCGGATAGACCGTTTCATGGTCTGGTCATTCGCAACGACACTGACAGTCGGCGGGATTGTTATCGCTGCGATCAAATACCTGCCTTAAATCCGGGCTGTGATAAGCCTGCGAATTTGGCCTGCACGGTAAAGTGTAAGCGGTTAATCTGTTGCGGTGGTCAATTCAGTATTGGGATATTTCTCGCTGAGTTTGTTTAAAACCAGTGATTGCAGTGCGCCACTGATCCGGATTTCAGCCGGTAGCGCCCAAACGGATACCTGCTTGAAACCGGTGCATTGCAACGCTTCTTCCTCAGGCATGATGACGGTTTCGCTTTGCAGTTTGAGAAAATCCGCTTCGACATAACGATGTTCTTCGTTAAAACTGTGCAGGTCGCCCTGAAGGCCGGTGCGCTGCAACTGTTCCAGAAACCACGGCATGTTCGCATAACGGCTGACCACCAGAAATGCTTTGTTTTTCAGAACGGAAACCGGTTGCCGGTTGCCGGGGTCGGCCAGGTTATAAACCGTCTGGCCGGTCAGTTTCATGATATAGGTCGTTTCCCAGTCGGATGTGTCATAACGGTCTGCATGCGTACCGTTGATGATGACGGCATCGACATTTCGGAGGCTGCCAAGGCTGGTGTGCAAGGGACCTGCGGGTAGCCGCAGGCCGTTACCGAAGCTGGCATCGCTGAAATCGACAACGGCGATTTCAATATCGCGTTCGAGCCGAGGATACTGGAGTCCGTGCGTACTGATGATGATATTGCATGCAGGGTTCGCCTTGAGCAGCGCCGCTGCGGTGGTGGCCGGGTCGCCGCCGACCCATACTGGGCATTGACCATGAAGACGGTTGGCAAGCAATACAGCTTTGTCGCCAACGCTGATGGGGTCGCTTGCATCTGAGACGGCTTCCGGCTGACCGGGGTTGTCAAGATTGCCGTACGCAACAATGCCGGGCCGCAGGCCGCGAGTCAGAAGATTCTCGACAAGCCACAGCGTCAGCGGAGTTTTGCCGGCGTCGTCGCTGGTGATGCTGTCGACAATAATTACGGGCACATGCAGTTTGACCGATGGGAAAAAATCCAGCCAATAGCATAATTTGCGCAGCGATAGGAATAAACCGAATAACAGGCTCAGCGGCCACAGCAGAATATGTAGTGGGGTGATGCGGTGCCAATATAATTCGGTTAACTTCATAAGTATGTTCCTTCCCAGTAGAAAAGGCCACGCATTGGACAAATGCGCAGCAACGCGTCGTAAAAAATACTACGGGTAATGATTCTCACATGGTATTACTATGAGGCGCAAGACCGGTTTTATGGGAAATGCTGGAATTAACACATAAAATCAACAGAATGGCATCGCTGATTGATCAGCGCAGACTCCGCGCCAGCAGGCCGGTGTTGCCGCCGAATGCGGTCACATTGTCGGTAACGGTTTGTTCCACGGCAAAACGGCGCAGATAATCCGGGCCGCCCGCTTTGGGGCCGGTGCCGGACAGCCCCATGCCGCCAAACGGTTGCACGCCGACCACGGCGCCGATCATGTTACGGTTGATATAGATATTGCCGACCCGGGCGTGTTGCCGGATGGTTTCGATGGTGCTCTGGATACGGCTGTGTATGCCCAGCGTTAATCCGTAACCGCTGGCGTTGACAGCCTGGATAACGGCGTTCAGCTCATCGGAAGCATAGCGGACGAGGTGCAGTACCGGTCCAAAAACCTCTTCGCGCAGTTGCCGCATATCATCCAGTACGATCAGCGTTGGTGGATAAAAATAGCCGGTCTGGAAATGGAGTGTGCCGGAAAGCAGGGGGAGTTGATAGATTGTATTGCCTAAAGCGCGCATATGGTTGACATGGTTTTTAAGTTGCGCCACTGCGGATGCACTGATGACAGGCCCGATATCGACGGCGTAGTCGGTGGGCGAGCCAAGCCGCAGTTGCTGCATCGCGCCGATCAGCAATGTCTTGATCTGATCCGCGATTGCATGTGGCACGAATAATACCCGCAATGCCGAACAGCGTTGTCCGGCACTGTTGAATGCCGATAACACGGTATCCTGCACTAATTGCTCTTTGTGCGCCGAACTGTCGGCGATCAGCGCATTCTGGCCGCCGGTTTCCGCGATGAACGGGACTATAACCGGGTGACTGGCCAATTCCCGGTTGATCCATTGTGCGGTAGCGGTGGAGCCGGTAAAAGCGACACCGGCAATACGATGGTCTCCGAGCAGGTGGGGGCCGATTTCAGAGCCTTTGCCGGGCAGGAAGTGCAAGACCGATTCCGGAATGCCAGCCTGATAGAAAATGCGCGCGCAGGCCATGGCGGTCAGTGCGGTGCGCTCGGCGGGTTTGGCGATAACTGTATTGCCGGCAACCAGCGCCGCAGCGATCTGGCCGCTAAATATCGCGATTGGAAAATTCCAGGGGCTGATGCACACAAAAACGCCCCGTCCGGAATAATGCAGCTGATTGATTTCTCCGGTCGGGCCTGGCAGATAGATCGGTTTGCTGAACAATTCCAATGCGTTCGCTGCATAATAGCGGCAAAAATCCACCGCTTCGCGCACTTCGTTCAGCGCATCCCTGATTGTGCGCCCGCCTTCCCGCACGCACAGCGATACCAGCGTCATGCGTTGTTGCTCCATGAGATCGGCGGCTTTCAGCAGACAGGCCGCGCGGTGTTCAACGGGCTGCAAACGCCAGTCCTCAAAACCGGCGACGGCGGCATCCAGTGCATCGGCAGCCGTTTCCGGGTTGCCGTAGACTACTTCGCCAATGATTTCCTGATGATCGTAGGGTGCGGTAATCGTCTGCGCCTGGCCTGTGTACACCTTGCCGTTAATCCGGGGAGCAGCCTGGTGATGGCTGTCCGCAAGCCGATCCCAATCCTGCTGAATCTGTTGCCGGATCTGTGGATCAGCCAGATTCAGTCCCTGCGCATTACGGCGTTGAGCACCATAAATCGCGGCAGGTAACGGCAATCCGCTCTGCGGGCCATTCAGCCAGACAATAACCGGATCGCGCACCGCGTCATCAATGGCGATATCCGGATTTTCCGCCTGATGGATAAAAGACGTATTGGCGCCGTTTTCCAGCAAACGCCGCACCAGATAGGGGAGCAGATCCTGATATCCGCCAACGGGTGCATAGATGCGGCAGGGAATGGATTGGCCGGTATGGATTTCAACGGTCTGATACAGCGCATCGCCCATGCCGTGCAGGCGCTGAAATTCATAACCGGGATGGTTGCGTGCCATCTGCATAATGGCGGCAACAGTATGTGCGTTATGTGTGGCGAATTGCGGAAAAAAATAATCCGGTGCATCGATCAGCAATTGCGCACAGGCCAGGTAGCTGATATCGGTTGCCGATTTGCGTGTAAATACGGGATAGCCGTCAAGGCCGTTTTCCTGTGCGCGCTTGATTTCGCTGTCCCAGTACGCGCCTTTGACCAGTCTGACGGGTATTCTGCGGTTTTTGCATTTTGCCAGTTCCGCAAGCCAGTGGATGACATGAACGGCGCTTTTCTGATAGGCCTGCACGGCCAGCCCTAATCCCGGCCAGCCGTCCAGTTGCGGATGCCTGGAAACCGCTGCGAAAATATCCAATGCCATTTCCAGACGTTCGCTTTCTTCGGCGTCGACAGTCAGCGCAATACCCGCGCTGCGTGCCTGAATGGCAAGCTGCGACAGTCTGACTGTCAGTTCGGGAACGGCATATCTGTGCTGCAGCGGCTCATAGCGTGGATAAAGCGCGGAAAGCTTGACGGAAATACTCGGCCTTGCGTAGAGGGCGTGATGGTTTTCATCGCCGGATGCCCGGTGTGTTGCCGCCAATTGTGTGATCGTTTGCTGATACGCCGCTAAAAAACGATCGGCATCCGCTGCCGTAAGCGCGGCCTCTCCCAGCATATCGAATGAATGGCGCGTGCCATACGTGGTATTTCCGGCCGTATCGGTGGTGTCGGCGGATTTATGTATGGCCTGGTCGATGGTTTCCGCAAACACAAATTGTGTGCCAAGAATATGCATCGCCTTTTTAAGGGCGATGCGTATGACGGGTTGCCCCAGACGCACCAGCAGTTTTTCGATGATGGTATGAAATTGCGGATGCCGGTCTGCCTGTGCCTGTAACCGGTGCCGCTCCAGCGATCCGGATAGAACCAGCGCATCGGTTGCCAGGCGGGTCAATAAATCGTCATGATGAAAGCGCGGATGCCAGTCCGCTGCGCTCAAGCGGTCGGCCAGAAAATGGTCCTGTGTGGCCTTGTCCGGAATGCGTAACAAGGCTTCGGCAATATTCATCAGCGCGATGCCTTCAACGCTGCTGAGTTGATATTCTGTCAGAAATGCCTGTGTGATCGATTGCCGGACGCCGGGCTGCGTTTTCCGGTTAGTTTTGTGGCGTATTTTTTCCAGCAGTTCCTGTGCATGCATGGTTGCTGTATCCGCTGTGTCGGCTGAATAGCCGGTCAACTGCGTCAGCAGATGTTGCACTGCCAGTGCTTCGTCGGCGCGGTAAGCTTGGTTGATCGAGCAGCGGGCGGTTTTGAGCGTATCTGAATCCATAGGAATCACCGGGTATTGCGTGGACGATGAATGGATTGTCCATGATTTTGAGATTCAGTCAAATCGGCGTTATCCAAGGGTATCCGGCGGAAAGTTATGGCTTGTGTCATGCGGTATTACAGACTAAACTTGCTACGAAAAACAGGTTCTGGCACGCCAGTCCAGTTTCAGCTCGGAAATTTATCACTTTAGGGTCTTACGCATGGAAGCGAAGTTAAAACATCAACGCCCCAAGCACCTGGATCTCTTTAAGATCACCCAGCCATTACCGGCGATTGTATCTATTATGCACCGCATCAGTGGTGTGCTGCTTTTTTTTCCAGGCATTCCTTTATTGTTGTATGGATTGCATATGCTGCTGCAATCGCCGGAAAGCTTTGCCGTCGTGCAGGCGGCTGTGCAGCATCCGGGCCTGAAACTGCTGCTGGTGATATTTATCTGGTTCTGTCTGCATCATCTGTGCGCGGGTATCCGTTATCTGGCGCTGGATCTGCATTACGGAATCGAACTCGATCAGGCACGCGCCACCAGCAAGTGGGTGCTGGCGATCAGTATGTTGTTGACCCTGTTGGTGGGGGGGGCGTTATGGTAAAACAAGCGAGCCGCATTGTAACGGGTGCGCACTATGGGCTGCGGGACTGGCTGGCGCAGCGGGTCACGGCGGTCTTTATGGCGGTCTATATTGTGGTGCTGGCAGTGATGATCGGCATGGATATGCCGAAGGATCATGCGGCATGGTCAGGCATGTTCAAACATTCGTGGATGCGTATCGCAACGTTTCTGTTTCTTGCGGCGCTGTTCTGGCATGCGTGGATAGGCGTGCGCAATGTGCTGATGGACTATATCAAGCCGACGGCAGTGCGTCTGACATTACAGATTCTGGTGATTATTGCGCTGCTGGCTTACCTGGTATGGGCGGCAGAAATTTTGTGGAGCTGATGTGGCAATCGTAAAAAGAAAATTCGATGTGGTGATCGTTGGTGCTGGCGGAGCTGGCATGCGTGCGGCATTGCGGTTATCCGAAGCCGGGCTCAAAGTGGCGGTGCTGTCCAAGGTTTTCCCCACGCGGTCGCATACGGTTTCAGCGCAGGGGGGTATCGCGGCGTCGCTGGGTAATGTGACTGAAGATCACTGGCACTGGCACATGTACGATACGGTAAAAGGTTCCGATTATCTCGGCGATCAGGATGCCATCGAGTTTATGTGCCGTCAGGCGAATGAAGTGGTGTATGAACTGGAACATTTCGGCATGCCGTTCGACCGGCTGGAAAACGGCAAGATTTATCAGCGTCCGTTTGGCGGTCAATCGCAGAATTTTGGCGGTGCGCAGGCGACGCGCTCGTGTGCGGCGGCTGACCGCACCGGTCATGCGTTGCTGCATACGCTTTATCAGCGTAATGTCAGCGCCAACACCCAGTTTTTTGTGGAATGGATGGGGCTGGATCTGATTCGTGATGAACAGGGCGATGTGCTCGGCGTGACGGCGATGGAAATGGAAACCGGCGAAGTCATGCTGTTGCAGGCCAAAGCCACGTTGTTTGCAACGGGCGGCGGCGGGCGTATTTTTCAGGCGAGCACCAATGCGTTGATCAATACCGGCGATGGGCTGGGCATGGCCGCGCGCGCCGGAATTCCGCTCGAAGACATGGAATTCTGGCAGTTTCATCCGACCGGCGTTCATGGGGTCGGCGTGCTGATCAGTGAGGCGGTGCGCGGCGAAGGGGGTTATCTCGTCAACAAGGACGGCGAGCGTTTCATGGAACGTTATGCGCCCAACGCCAAGGATCTGGCCAGCCGCGATGTGGTGGCGCGCGCGATGACCATTGAGATCAAAGAAGGCCGCGGTTGCGGCGACGAGCATGATCATTTGCTGTTAAAACTGGATCATCTGGGTGCGGAGATCATTAAATCACGATTGCCGGGAATCCGTGAGCTGTCAATCAAATTTGCGCATGCCGACCCGATCCACGATCCGATACCTGTCGTGCCCACAGCGCACTATATGATGGGCGGAATACCGACCAATTACTATGGCCAGGTTGTCGCACCCTATAAAACGGGGCCGGAGGAAGTGGTGGCAGGATTTTATGCCGTAGGTGAGTGCGCCTGTGTTTCTGTGCATGGCGCCAACCGGCTGGGTACGAATTCGCTGCTGGATATAGTGGTTTTTGGGCGGGCGGCGGCGAACCAGATTATCGAGGATTTGAAAATCAACCCGCACCACAAGCCATTGCCCGCTGATGCAGCGGATAAATCGCTGAGCCGGCTTGCGCGTCTGGAAAATCAGACGGGCGGCGAGAATGTCGCGCAGGTCTCCGATGCATTGTGTAAAACCATGCAGACTTATTGCGGTGTTTTCCGCTTTGAAGATACGTTGCTGCGGGGTGTGGAAAAAATCAAGGCAGTGGCTGAACGGGTGGGCCGGACTGAAATCAAGGATAAAAGCAGGGTGTTCAATACGGCGCGTATCGAGGCGCTGGAACTTGATAATATGAAGGAAGTCGCGGTCGCCACGATGATTTCAGCCGAAGCGCGGCGTGAAAGCCGCGGCGCGCATGCACGCGACGATTTTCCTGAGCGTGATGACGACAACTGGCTCAGGCACACATTGTTTTTCAGTGACGGTCATCGTCTGGATTACAAACCTGTGCGCCTGAAACCACTGACGGTAGACTCGTTTCCGCCTAAAAAGCGCACCTATTAGTGAATGCGTGGATGAATCATCAGGTGCGCTGCCGTAACCGGATTGCGGGCATGTTTTTGATCTGACAGGGAATGCTTGGCTTATGATAAGAAACAATCTTTCGATACTGCAATGGTTCATCGCTGTTTGTGCTGTACTGCCCTCGCTGGTTTGCGCGGATCAGCGTTATGTCACCGATCAATTCGAAGTCATGTTGCGCACCGGGCCCAGCGGCAATCACGCGATTTTGCGCATGCTGAACAGCGGTACCGCGTTAACCGTACTGGATCCGGCAGTCGATAATGGTTACGTGCGCGCTAAAACCAATGCCGGTACGGAAGGCTGGGTACTGGTCCGTTATCTGATACGCGAACCCGTGGCGCGCGTGCAACTGGAGAATCTGGTGAAGCAGGTTATCCAGACTGAACCGAAGGACACGAACATACGCGGCCAGGTGAATGCGGTGAAAGCCGAGTATGACAATGCCAATAAACGTATCGCGCATCTTGAAGCTGAGAAGAAAGAACTGAAAAATCAGCTTGATGTGATCAAGAGCAAAGCAGCGAATGTATTGGCAATCGATACTGAGAATAAACAACTGCAACAGAAGCTGACCGAAGCAAGAGCACAGCTCAAGACGTTGCAGGAGAAATACAGCGAATTAAGCAACACGAATGAAAAAGACTGGTTTATTACCGGCGCACTGGTGCTGGCGGGCGGATTGTTGCTGGGTTTGATTATTCCTAAAATCAGCTGGCGCAGACAACGTTCGCCGTATGGCAGTTTCTGAGAACCGGTTTAAGATCTCACTAAAGGGCGCATTGCGGCGTTAAAATCGAACTCAAAATGCTCACATACTTTATCGTATGCTTCGCTTTTTTGTTCAATTCTGCCTTGCACTGCACTCCTTGATTGAGATCTTGCGTAGCAGGGAGAGGGCGGCCATCAGCGCAGGATGATCAGCGCGCTGGGGTGCTGAATGGATATCGTGAATTGCTTGTTTCTGCGAGATACCCATCCGCGAATTTCAAGATTCCTGTTCAGATACTTTTCCATCTCGGGGAAAAGATTCAAATGATCATTGGCGATGCGGACGCTGACCTGATCGTTAAGAACCAGGTAGGTGAAGCTGCGTTTTTGCTGAATATGCTTCGGGATCCCGGTAAAACGCTGCCAGCCGCGCGCGCCGGATGCAATCTGATTCAGTGCGCGTACCGGGTAACCGGCGTCGTTCCAGATCCCCAACTTTTGTTTTTCGGCTTGTTGCTGCACACGGCTGAAGGCATCGGCATAGCGCAGATTGGGTGGCACAATGCTCATGAACGCCAGCCCCTGTTTGAGTAATTCCAGATTGAGATGCGTGCCGTCCGGTAAAAACACATGGGCGAGTTCACGGTTGTATTTATCTTTTTTTTCCTGGTCGTATTCCAGGTAGACCTGTTGATGCTTAACCCGGTTCTGTAACCATTCCTTGGCCGCCACGCCGCCGGGTTCGCCCGGTCGGTGACGGCTTTCAATCTCGGGTGTGTTGACGCCCAGCAGCCGGACACGCTGACCGTTTCCCAGAATGAGGGTATCGCCGTCATAAACACTTTTGACCGGATACAGGCGCCGGTATGTCTGGACAGGTATCGTTGTCTGCTGGATATTTTTGGCGTTTCCGGGCGCTTTATCGGTATAGAGTACCCGGCCGGATTCGTCGACGATGCGGTAAATTTCCGAGCCGGAAACGGGGCGCGCGACCAGCTGGCAACACACAACCATGAGTACGTAATAAAGTGTCTTTACAGGATTACTCATGTGTTTGTCAGTCCTTTCAGGCTTGTCATGCGATTGTCTGTATTCAGCGCGGCCTTGCGTGAAAAAATAAGCATATAACGTATCCCTGTGAAATAAAATTATTGCATGGCGGGATTAAATATCTACGGTGATCGTAAACGGTGCTTTAGGTTTTAATGGAAAAAATGCCGTACAGTCGTGCCGGGCCAGCGGGTTTTTAGCATTGAATGGCAGTCGGCAGCATCATCGATACCGTGTTTAAGCTTGTTTCGACTGATGAAGCTGCATACGCGATCCCAAATTGTATTAAAATCATAGGCCAAAAATATCCATATTCTCCGACAATGAGCGATTGGCACTATGACATCTGAAACCTTGGTTGAGATCAGCGATCTGAATTTTTCCTATGACGCGCGACCCATTCTGAAAGGTATCAACATGACCATGAAGCGCGGTCAGTTGATTGCCATTATGGGCGGCAGCGGATCGGGAAAAACGACGCTGCTGAGACTGATTGGTGGTGAAGTCATGCCGACATCCGGTTATGCCAAGGTTTCCGGTCAGATTGTCCATGAACTCGATCGTGACGCGCTTTTTGAGATACGTCGCAAAATGGGCATGTTGTTTCAGTTTGGCGCCTTGTTTACTGACCTGTCCGTTTTTGACAATGTTGCTTTTCAAATGCGCGAGCACACCGATTTGCCGGAATCCATGATCCGCGATCTGGTGCTCATGAAACTGCATGCCGTGGGACTGCGCGGCGCGCATCATCTGATGCCGGCTGAATTATCCGGCGGCATGGCGCGCCGTGTGGCGCTGGCGCGTTCCATTGCGCTTGATCCCATGCTGATGATGTATGACGAGCCATTCACCGGGCTTGACCCGATATCGTTGAGTGTCATTGGCAGCCTGATCCGGCGCATGACTGACACGCTGGGGATGACGTCGGTCATTGTCACGCATGATGTGCAGGAATCGTTAAAAATCGTTGATTACGTTTACTTTATCGCGGACGGTGTTATCGCCGCGCACGGCACACCGGCGGAAGTCAGGGATTCCGTAGCGCCGTTTGTTCATCAATTTGTACACGGCGAAGTCGATGGCCCTGTGCCTTTTCATTATCCTGCGCAATCCTATCGCCGGGATTTAAATCTGGAGAAAGTACTTGTTTAAACATCTTGCCGCCAGTATTCGCGGTGTCGGTCACCGCACGACCGAAGGCATCTGGCAGCTAGGGCATGCCACGCGATTTTTTCTGCTGGTGCTGCTAAAATCCGGAACCAGTTTCCGGCGCTTTGGCCTGGTCATCCGCGAACTTTACTATGTCGGCGTTTTGTCGCTCATTATCATTGTGGTGTCGGGGCTTTTTGTCGGTATGGTGCTGGGATTACAGGGTTATGAAACGCTACAGAAATACGGCTCTGAATCGGCTGTCGGAACGCTGGTTGCCTTGTCGCTGGTGCGCGAACTCGGGCCGGTGGTTGCCGCGCTGCTGTTTGCCAGCCGTGCGGGTTCGGCGATTACCGCCGAGATCGGCCTGATGAAAGCGACTGAACAATTGGCTGCGATGGGCATGATGGCCGTCGATCCGGTTGCGCGCGTCGTGGCGCCGCGTTTCTGGGCGGGGGTGATTTCCATGCCGTTTCTGGCGGCGATTTTTTCGGTAATGGGCGTGTTCGGCGGTTATCTCGTTGCCGTCGTCTTTATCGGTGTGGATGCCGGTTCATTCTGGTCACAGATGCAAAGTAACGTTGATTTCAGAATTGACATACTTAACGGTTTTATTAAAAGTTGTTTTTTTGGCGTGGCGGTAACTGCTATCGCCGTGTTTGAGGGATATAACTCACCACCGACAGCTGAAGGTGTATCCGGTGCGACAACGCGCACTGTGGTGACCTCTTCGCTGGCGATACTGGGGCTTGATTTTATCCTGACGGCTTTTATGTTTAGAGGAATATAACGTGATGCAACGCAGGACACTGGATTTCTGGGTAGGCTTATTTGTAATGGCCGGCATTGCCGCATTGATGTTTTTGAGTCTGAGAGTAGGCAATCTGAATACGTATGGCGTCACTGAGAGCTATGTCATTAAAGGTAATTTTGACAATATCGGCGGCCTCAAGGTCAGAGCGCCGGTTAAAGGCTCGGGAGTCGTGGTGGGTCGCGTCGCCGATATTCAATTCAGCACACGGACGTATGATGCGATTGTGACGATGAATATTGACAGCCGCTATCAATTTCCCAGGGACACGTTTGCCAGTATATTGACAGCCGGTTTACTGGGGGAACAATATATCGGACTCGCTGCGGGTGGCGATGAAGTGATGCTCAAGGAAGGTGATACAATAATGAAGACCAATTCCGCCATGGTGCTGGAAGAAATGATCGGGCGTTTTTTGTTTGATAAAGCATCGGAAGATAACGACTTTTAGTAGACAGGGCTATCTCGAAAAACTGTAGCGGGCAGCCAGATGACTGAATGCACAGCACGCAGATACGAAACCTGTCAGGTAGATATAGATGAAGTGCCCGATCAACTGTTTTTTAATTCAATAAGCTTATTCAATCTCTGCATGAAGAAGTGAGGAAACAATGAAAAGATGTGCGTATGTAATAACTTTCTGGGTTGCTTTGATATTTGTATTTCCGGTCTGGGCGATGGCAATGGCGCCCGACCGGCTGGTCGACAGAACTGTTCGTGAAGTGCTCGATATTATCGAGCAGGATGAAAAACTCAGGAATGGCGACAAGGAGAAGATGCTCAATCTGATCGAGGTCAAGATTCTGCCGCATTTCAACTTTAACCGCATGACGCGGCTGGCGATGGGTAGACACTGGTCTGAAGCGACGCCTGAACAGCAGCAGACGATTGTTAACCAATTCAGAACACTGCTGGTCAGAACCTACTCGAATGCGTTGACAACTTATCGTGATGAAACCGTGAGGGTCAACCCGATTGCAAATCTCGGTGACAGCATGGATACGACAGTCCGGACTATCGTCATTCAGCGGCAGGGCAGAGAGCCTGTTCCGATTGATTACAGCATGGAAAAAAGCCCGAACGGCTGGAAAATCTATGACGTGACGGTTGCCGGTGTCAGCCTGGTGACGAATTACCGGGGTTCGTTCAGCAGCCAGATCCGCAGGGGCGGCGTTGATGGATTGATAAAAACCCTGGCCGATAAGAACCGCTCTCTGGAAGGTAAATAGATACAGTATTTTTATCGGCGAATCGTGACGCAGATGCAGACGCAGAGATACGGAAAAGGGGACATGATCTACCGTAATGGTAATACGCTGATTGTGGAGGGCGGGGTGACCGTGCGCAATGTTGCCGCCCTGACGCGACAAGGTATCGAGCTGCTCGACAGCGGCACGCTGCGGGTGGATCTGCAAAAAATCACCGCGGTTGATTCGACCGCGATCAGCATGTTGTTTGAGTGGCAACGCATGGCCGACCGGGAGGGTTGTCGGCTGGAATTTATCCACTTCCCGGAAAGCCTTGCAAGCCTGATGCAACTCTATGACGTGACATCGATATTCACTGCCTCACCGGATTATTCGTCTGTACCCTGATCCATTGCCTGCGCTACTCTGTTTTACCCGGCTTCACTCATGACAGCCGCAATCAAAATCCATCAGGTATCTAAATGTTTTGGCCCGGTCTGCGCGCTCGATCACGTCGGACTGGAAATTCAGGAAGGCGAGTTTTTTGCCCTGCTGGGGCCGAATGGCGCCGGTAAAACCACGCTGATTAATGTCATTGCCGGGCTGGCCATTGCCGACAGCGGTTCTGTTCACATCATGGGCCAGCACGTGATTCATCACTACCGGCAGGCGCGGAAGCTGCTGGGTCTGGTGCCGCAGGAGCTTGTTTTTGATCCGTTCTTTACCGTTCGTGAGGCGCTCGAGATTCAATCGGGTTACTACGGTATTCGCGGAAACAACGCCTGGATTGACGAAATTATCGAACGGCTTGACCTGACCGATAAAGCGGACGTCAATATGCGTGCGTTGTCCGGCGGTATGAAACGGCGTGTCATGGTGGCGCAGGCGCTGGTGCATAAACCACCGGTGATTATTCTGGATGAACCGACAGCAGGCGTGGATGTGGAACTGCGTCAATCGCTCTGGGATTTTATCCGGCAACTCAATAAGGCAGGCCACACCATCGTATTGACAACGCATTATCTGGAAGAGGCCGAAGCATTGTGCAGCCGCGTGGCGATGCTGAAGCAGGGTAAAATCATCGCGCTGAACAACATGCAGCAACTGATTGCCGCCATGACAACAGGTTATACGCTGCGCTTGCGGCTGCAGCCGGATCAATTGCCCGTGGCGGTGCAGGAAAAACAAACCGGATGCCACAACGGTTTTCATGAATTGAAAATCGATGCGTATGCGCAGATTGAATCTGTACTTGCCGAATTACGCCAGGCGCATATTCAGATTCTTGAAATGCAATTGCAGCAACCTGATCTTGAAGACGTTTTTGTCGATCTGATGCGGCATTACGTTTGAAAATAATGAAAGCCGGGAAAAATGTGAAAATAAAGCATGATCTAATTTCAGGAGAAGTGGATCCCAATTTTTGGACAGGTGGCTTAGGAGTTATTTTCCCCACATCAACCTGCCTCAAGCAACTTGATGGACTCATAAATAGACCTGATCGGGTGTTGCCATCAAGGTTTGATGTTTCCGGTTTTCATTGTAAACCCGAAAATACTTAGCCAGCGATTGTTTGGTCTCGGACGCTGACTCATAGGCATTGAGATAAACTTCCTCATATTTGACGCTGCGCCACAAACGCTCGACAAACACATTTTTTATGAAGTCACGGATTTTGCAAAGATCTCAGTTGATCAAAATTTGAATAAGCCGATGGAGATTCTTTTTTATTTTCCATAATGCATTCTTCTTGTTTGTTTTACCAAAAATCCAGTTGAAATTGTTCGGAAGAAAGCTGATAAATTTTGTACTACAGCCGGATGATCGGTTTAATCGTGATACCTTTCTCACTATCTTCAGCGGCCTGATTGATTTGATCGAGAGAATAAAATTTCACCAGTTTATCGAAAGGAAATCTTCCCTGTTGATATAGTTCAACGAGTGCCGGAATGAAGAGATCCGGTTTACTATCGCCTTCGATGATCCCGATAATGCGTTTCCCTGTCGTCATCACACCGTTCACATCGAAGCTCGCTTCCGTACCCAAGGCAGGTGCACCGACAATGCCGCATGTTCCCCGAATAGCCAACGCATCGATGGCTTGACGCAATACGGCCGGGCGTCCGCTCGATTCCAGCGCGAAATCGGCACCGCCGCCGGTAATTTCACGAACTGCTTCGACGGGATCAATTTCCCGGCTGTTGATAGTATGGGTTGCACCAAGTTCCATCGCCAAGACCAGGCGTGAAGGAACCACATCTGCCGCGATGATTGTGGTAGCACCCGCAACGCGCGCAGCCATCACGGCACTCAACCCTACTGCGCCGCCGCCGAATGCGACAAAACTGCTGCCAGGATTGACTTTGAGTGCGTTTATAACGGCTCCGGCACCAGTTTGAATGCCGCAACCCAGCGGGCCAAGTAGCTCCAAGGGCGCATCGCTGGGAACTTTGATGACGTTACGCTCATGCACGAGCGCAAATGTGCCAAACGACGATTGCCCAAAGAAATGATCGTGAACCGGCTCTGAAGTATTACCTGTTGTAAAGGTTGACGTACTGCCGTCTTCACGTGCACCATTGAAATTCAGGGCATAAAAATGCTCGCAATAGGTCAAATCACCGCGTAAACAGGGCTTGCAGTGGCCACACCACATATAGGTCAGCACAACATGGTCGCCAACAGCGACTTTTTTTACATGGCTGCCAATCTGTTCGACCACTCCGGAGCCTTCATGCCCTAATACCACCGGCAGCGGCACCTCATAGAGCTGGTCGCGTGCGACCATATCGGTATGGCACATACCTGTTGCTACGATCCGCACCCGCACCTCATCGGACCGAGGTTCATCCTGAGCTAATTCTTCGATCTGAAAAGGGCCACCTTTCTGGCGAACAACTGCTGCCTTGATTTTTCTCATGGGTACCTCCGCTTTGGAATGGTTATTTTCTGTTCAGAGTCAAGATGAAACTAGCGAATGCCCGATTTTCCCGGTGCAAGGATTCCATTCGGATCCAACGCTTTTTTAAGTGTTTTGTGAACATTTCTCTGCACCGGACCATAAGTTTCTGCGACTTTATCCATAAAAGCCGTATTGACCCGATAAATGCCATATCCTCGCGCAGAGAATTCGGTCAGCAATTCATCGAAGCACTGGTAAGCCGCTTTCGTCTGTTCGGGATCAGTCTTGTCGTACAGGACATCAACAATATGATGCATATCACGCATCCCGACGATAAACTCGCCGGAATAATCCAGTCCGTACTTGGCCAGTATTTGCTTGGTCAAGGCCATTTGTTTAAGGGTTTCACTGCCACGCGCTTGTGAGACGGGCGCAAACCACATCGATCCACCACCTCCGCGCCAGTTATATAAGGAAAATTCCGTCAGTGTCATTTCTCCGCGCATGAGCTTGGCGCGGTAAGCAAACGCAGGATCATCCGCCGCTTCCTGCTCCGTCAGGATTTTTGCCTTGCCCGATTGGTCGAATGCCTGTGTCACGATTTTCCAATTCACATCAATCTGTTCCTGTGTGCCATAGAGTGCGGCATACACATTCCAGATTCCCAGTTTGTGATCTTTCATGATTCGATAAACTGCCTCATCCGGGATCGAGCCCGGCCCGGATACATAATCACTACGCTGGGCTTTTACGGGTGCCTCATACAGCGCATGAGCGATGACCACAGCATTGGGAATGACACCGCTGATACGCAACGGACGAATCGTTTCGACGATTTCGACGATATCTTCTTCCTGTTGATATTGAATGACAAACGGCTTGAATGCTGGTGGCTCGGGCATCAACCAAAAACCGAATTTGGTGACGATGCCATAGTTGGATTGCGTAAAAATACCATCCAGGTAAGGACCATACCCCCATTTGAATACCTGCCAGGTGTTGGAGTTGGGCATCGAGCCCATGCCGGTGCGCAGTACTTCGCCATTTGCCAGAACGACTTCCATGCCGCAAGCGAATAAAAAGTGTTCGCCATAGGGTGTGTAACCCACGCCGCGATCCAGCGTATTGCCAACCGGTCCCGCGATGGCGGAGGGCGCGGGCATCGACAGCCATAAGCCCAGTTTGTGCTCTTTGATGTAATCGTAGAGTTGCTGATAAGTTACGCCCGGTTCAACCAGGGCAAAAGCTAAATCCTTATCCACTTCGAGAATGCGATTCATGCGTTTCAAATCAAGCACCACCTGGCCACGCTCTGCCGGTGCTGCCGAGCCATAGCCCAAGTTTTTTCCGGTGGAAATCATCCAGATCGGTACTTTGTATTGATTGCAAATCGCAACGATTTTCTGGATTTGTTCGACGGTTGTGGCCAGTAGTGCCGCGGACGGCGTATGCTCCGCATCGGAAACCGGCATCATTGTCTTAATGTAAGGTGCAAGCTGTTCTGCGCTGGTAAGCACAGAATCATCACCCAGTACCTTGCGAAAATCATTGATGGCTGCATCGAAGTTTTTTTTGGAAACGCCTTTGGGCAATGCGATATATTGACTGGTCATGCTGTGTTCTCCCTATACGTCGATTACAAACGAGACGAAATGTTTCCCCGACAATCCATGATGATCCGGATAGTGCTGACCCGACCGATGCACGAATGCGCGGCTGGAGCATGATTCTTGATGCGTACCCATACCCAATGCAGTTGCTACAACCGCATAACCGGTAGTTTCTACCCAGTTGTCAAATCGGAGCGGTTCAATTGTTGTTCCCACCGCTGTTTTGTTTTGATCGATGGAAGATTCATCACCCTGGGATGATATTGATTTCCAATTTTCTGATGCTTTCCAGCCAATCAGTTGACTGGCTTCCAGCGGAGAAACTCCGGCACAATGCAAATGAGTTGCGGGTTGCTCAGCCAGCCAATAAGACGAGAACTCCGCTAATGATGAATCTTTCATTGCACTATTATCTCCCACCGTTTGTTCAAGAAAATTCTCGACAATAGAGAAATCATGCTGATTTTGGGTGAGCAGGGACGCCAGTATTCCTCCCGCGCTGTATGCCGGTAATGCGGTAGTCCACACATGTCTCATAGGGAAGGAAGCATCATTGCTGGAAGAAGAGATATGTGAACCCAGTGAAAGCAGGCGGCCTTCAAAATTTCTTATCAATTCAGTAAATATGGCCGCACTGGCATGATCCATGACAGCAATCCAACGCATATTACGGGATTGCGTCAATAAATCCACGATGTGCAGCGGGTTGGTTAATAGCTCATTTTCTAATTTAAATGCCGGTAATGTGCCTTGACGGTAATTGATATAGCGGGTGCAAGCGGCCTGAGCGCCTCTGGCAAATGCTTCGTCTATGGGGGTATTACCCAGTAACAGCTGACAATTGCGCGTGCTACCGGAGAGCGTTTGGCTGATGGATACTGCTTGAGTGACTGTAGGAATACCGAAGGCCAGCAAGGTTCCACCAGTGAGCATGCCTTTGATGAGGCTACGTCGCGTTTCATCCATGGAATGTGACCTCCTTAATGCTGAGCTTCTTTTTTTGAAATGAAATCCGCTAGTTTTGCTAATGACTCGTCGTCGATTTCTGAAGTACGAAAGGCGGGCATGGCCCGATTTCCATTGCGAACGACTGCACGGATATAAATTGCAGGAAGTTCGCGATTGCGAATTGGCGGCCCGACATGGGCTTCATGACAATAAGCGCAAATTTTGGCGTAAATTTCCGCGCCATCTTTCCATGCAAATCCAGGAGTGGTTTTCTCATCTTGTGCTGACCATGCGTTACCGGCCACAAAAATGATTGCAACTATGCAGCCGACTATATAGCTTCCCAATTTTGTTTTTTTCATATGAATTCTCCCTTCCATGATCCTGTTACCACAGCAAACTCGTCACTTTCTTTCCCATAATTTCATCATTGAATACCACCTTGGCTATGGGTGAACCGACGCAAGCGATACCATAGCAAACATGCAAGGGCAATAAATGCTCTTCCCTCGGATGACAAAATCGAGCAGAGGGTGCCTTCTCCCACTCAATCAATCGTTGTTCACGTGCTTCAGATAAAATCACCGGGTTGGTACACGTTTCAATCAACCAATGATCAAACCCTTCATTTTCTTTGCTGCAATCGATATCGTTCGAGAAAAATGTTTTCAAATTATGAAATGACATGCCTGAACCAATAATCAGAATATTCTTCTCACGTAAAGATGCAATCGCTTTTCCAAGCGAAATATGCATTCGAGGGTTTAAATTTTTCAGCAATGATAGCTGGATACAAGGAATCCGGGTCTGCGGAAACATCAGCTTGAGCGGCACAAACAATCCATGATCAAAACCGCGTTGATCATCAAGTCTCGCCGGTACACCGCTTGCCATTAATAGCGCATAAATTTCTTTCGCCAGCCCGGGATTACCCGGTGCCGCATATTGAATTGTGTAGGCCTCAGCAGGAAACCCATAGTAATCATAGATTATTTCAGGGTTATTACCACTTGTTATCGTTGCTTGAACTTCTTCCCAGTGAGCACTGATGACTAAAATCGCCGATGGTTCACCCAGCTCACTGACAATTTTCTTCAGAAAAGAAACCATCTCTTCATGCCCTCTGTCACCAAGAACAGGTAATGGGCCACCGCCGTGCGGCAAATACAGAACAGGTGAAAGCACTTGTGATATCTGGCGCGTCATCGTTAAAAACTTCCGCTCGTGGAGCGGAGTATTTTATTAAGCCTGTGTACTATCTGACTATTCACGGCATAGTTTGCCGGCCACTTGCGCGACATGAGCGCCCTGAAAGCGTGCAATTTTTATTTCATTGTCTGACGGCTGGCGTTTGCCATCGCCACCGGCCAGCGTGCTTGCCCCATACGGTGAACCGCCGGTGATTTCACTCATGTTCATGATCTCCTGACAGGAATAGGGAACACCCACGATGATCATACCGTGATGGAGTAAGGTGGTGTGAAATGAGGTTATCGTGGTTTCCTGGCCGCCGTGCTGGGTGCCGGTAGACGTAAATACACTGCCTACTTTGCCGATCAGTCCGCCGCTCAGCCATAATCGACCTGTCTGGTCCAGAAAATTGCGCATTTGCGCGCACATATTGCCGAAACGTGTAGGCGTACCGAAGATAATGGCATCATAGCTTGATAGCTCATCAACGGTTGCAATGGGCGCTGCCTGATCAAGCTTAGCACCGACCTTTCGTGCCACTTCCTCTGACATGAGTTCGGGGACGCGTTTGATGATAACCTCGGTATTTTCGACGTTGCGTGCACCTTCAGCTACCGCGTTGGCCATGATTTCGATATGACCATACATGCTGTAATACAGGATAAGAACTTTTGCCATATTGCACCTCCCGGTTTTATGTGAGCGCCACTAAATCTATGTAAAGATTATATAATACTCGTTCTGACTAGCTGGCATTAATATGCTGAAAATAAAAAATCAGAAAGTATTATTTCAAACCTTCCATATTTACTCCAGCTTGGTAGTACGCAACCGCAATGCATTGCCAATCACGCTGACTGAAGATAGCGCCATCGCAGCCGCAGCAAAAATCGGTGACAGCAAGATACCGAAGAACGGATACAGCACTCCGGCTGCGATCGGTATGCCAGCCGTATTGTAGATAAAGGCGAAAAACAGATTTTGGCGGATGTTACGCATTGTCGCCGCGGAGAGGCGTCGTGCCCGGACAATGCCTAGTAGATCACCGCGTAGCAAGGTTACACCAGCGCTTTCGATCGCGACATCAGTGCCCGTACCCATGGCGATGCCAACATCGGCAGTAGCCAGTGCTGGGGCATCGTTGACACCATCGCCCGCCATTGTGACCACGCGTCCTTGCTTGCGCAACCGTGCCACAACCGCTGCCTTCTGGTCAGGTAACACTTCCGCATCTACCTCGTCGATACCCAATTGCCGGGCAACAGCCTCGGCCGTAATGCGGTTGTCGCCGGTTAGCATGACGATGCGAATTCCCTCGGCATGCAAGGCATCGATAGCGGCAGGCGTCGATTCCTTCACTGGATCAGCGATGGCGACTATACCAGCGGCCACCCCATTGATCGCCACGAAAATCGCTGTCGCTCCATCCTGACGCAGTGCATCTGCTTCCGTTTCTAGCACACCGGCGTCGATACCCTGTTCCGCAAGGAATTTTGCGTTGCCCAGTACAATCTGGTGATCATCGACGATACCGAGCACGCCCTTGCCGGTCGGCGAGTCGAAGTCGGTTATCTTGGCAAGCGGGATCGACCGTTCCTTGGCCGCATCGACGATGGCGGCGGCCAGTGGATGTTCACTTCCCTGCTCCAGACTGGCTGCGAGACGCAGCAGCTCAGTTTCGTCCATATCACCCGCAGGGCAGATTGCCGTGACTCTGGGCCTGCCTTCGGTCAGCGTGCCGGTCTTGTCGATCACGATCGTGTCGATTTTTTCCATATGCTCCAACGCTTCGGCATTTTTGATCAGAACACCTTCGGTCGCACCTCGCCCGACGCCAACCATGATCGACATCGGTGTCGCCAGGCCTAACGCGCACGGACAGGCGATAATCAGTACGCTGACGGCTACGATCAGGGCATAACCCATGGTTGGCGACGGACCCCAGACCGACCAGGCAGCAAAGGCGAGTACGGCGATCAGAATGACTGCTGGCACGAACCAGCTAGCAACGATGTCCGCCAAGCGCTGAATCGGTGCACGCGAGCGCTGCGCTTGCGATACCATCCGGACGATCTGTGCCAGCATCGTGTCACGTCCAACTTTCTCAGCGCGCATCACGAAACTGCCCTGGCCATTGATGGTGCCGCCGATCACTTTGTCTTCGGGCTGCTTGCGAACCGGCATGGATTCACCGGTTACCATCGATTCGTCAATGTTTGAGCCACCTTCGATCACTTTACCGTCGACGGGTACTCGGTCGCCGGGACGGACCCGCAGGCGGTCACCTACTACCACCTGATCCAGGTTGATATCCCTTTCTACATCGTTATCATCAAGACGACGCGCCATAGTGGGCGACAAATTGAGCAAGGCCTTTATCGCGCCAGAGGTGCGTTCGCGTGCCCGTAATTCCAGTACCTGACCCAACAGTACCAGCACGGTGATGACCGCCGCCGCCTCGAAATAAACCGCAACCGCTCCATCGGCGCTGCGAAAGGTATCAGGAAAGAAATCGGGCACAACGGTTGCCACGATGCTATAGAGCCAGGCAACGCCAGTACCCATCGCAATCAGTGTGAACATATTTAGCGCGCGATTCACGATAGATTGCCAGCCGCGCACAAAGAACGGCCATCCTGCCCACAAAACGACCGGTGTCGCCAATGGCAATTGTATCCAATTGGAAGTCTGCGTAGACATTAGGTGTGCGAGCCCGATTAGATGGCCGCCCATCTCCAAAATGAAGACTGGTGTGGTTAATATCAGGCCAATCCAGAAGCGACGAGTCATATCGGCGAGTTCCGGACTAGGCGCATCGTCGAGCGACACTTCTGCCGGTTCCAATGCCATGCCGCAGATCGGACAACTTCCTGGCCCGACCTGCCGGATTTGTGGGTGCATCGGACAGGTATAGATAGTGTCGGATGTGGATTCCTCGATTGGAATCTTGCCCGCTAGATAAATATCGGGTCCGGCCACGAATTTGTCGTGACAGTGGGCAGAGCAGAAATAGTAAGTCTGCTCACCATGCTCAGCGCGATGCTTTGTTGTATGTGAATCGACCGCCATGCCGCAGACGGGATCAGTTGCCATGGCACGGTGGTTCATGTGATGATCGTTGTCATGTTGTGCATGTTTTTGATAGTCTTGAGTCATGACTTGCAATCCTTATAGAACGGGCGTTTCCGTGTTTCGGTACTTTTCCGGCTGATCATATTTTGGTGCTGATAGCCAGTCGCAAGCTCAAACTATTAGTTGTAACTATAGGAAATATAAATACTTTTTTCCATAAAAAATATAGGTATCCAGAATTAAATAGGTTGTCAAACTGTTAAAATCCGATGTAACTGAATACTTATTAAGAAAAATGAACGATTCTAAATGATGAAAGAGAGTAGAAATATGATTACAAAAAAATATGGAATTTAATGAAGCCAGATGTATTCATCCATTTCACTTTTAACCTTAAACTTAATTTTAATCAATAGAATTCTGAGACTCACATTCAATTATGCGTAGAAAAAGCAATTTTATGTGCATAGCACATGTGGTGAAATAATTGTCGTTTCTTGCTGTTAGATATGATAAGTATGATGAAACTTTATAGGTATTTAGTATGAAGCGCTTGCATAATCTAGTTGTTGTATAGGGTAGTTGGTTCACTGCGGGTGTCATCGCCAGTTTGTATCACCTATACATACCTCCGTAGTAAAGCTCCAATTGAAGTCTTTTGCGACAAGCAAGAAAGCGGAGAACCATATTCGATCAGCAGGAGATTGAAGCATGAAAAATGCCAAGTTGAGCTATTTGTTTCTGATTTTCGTACTTACCGTGCTCTGATTTGTGGCGGATGGGGTTATCTCAAAGGCTGTAAAAAAATTATCAAGATGCGGCCACAACAAATCCTGAGGGTCTCTCCACCATTACCTGGGTCATAATAATTGAACTGTTGAGAAAAGCTTTTAGGAACGATTAAATGCGATTTTCTTCTTGTCTACCTTACTGATAATAGTGCTTGAAATTGATCCTTTATTGGTTTAACGTTTAAACCAGTTGCCAATCAATAAGCTGGATTGGACATCCACCAGTCAGAAAGGACTAAGCAATATGTTCAATTTAGGTTCCATGCTCAATTTAGGCTCCACTGAGCCGGTCATAAGCAAGGCGCATACAATAGTAGAATGCCCGGCCAGTGAGATTTTCCAGTATCTCGGAGAAGGTTTATTCGAGAATTATCCCAAATGGTCGCCAGAGGTTAAAGAGCTTGAACAAATCACTCCTGGGCCGGTAAAGCTGGGAACTGAAGGGCGGCAAGTGCGTGTTGATCAGGGACGTCGTACAGAATCCAAGTTTAAAATTTCTACGTATGAACCCGGTCTACGTTTAACGCTTATAGGGGTATCCGATCCTTATCGCTGTACGTATGAATTACAGGCTATTAATCCTGAAAATTCAACCAAGCTAACATTTTCTTTTGAGCTGCTTGAAATTCTGGCGATTATGCGACCTTTCGAAGGGCTAGTCCGAATCGCCATAAAGGATGGTGCAGAGCGAACAGTTCAGAATATCAAACGTTTGGTCGAGGCAGAAAAAGCCAAGGGCGCTTCGGTTAATCAAAAATCACTTTAAATCATACGATATAGCAGCCTAAGTATCTAATAATAAATAATGAACACTTGTGATGGGTGTTTTGTAAACCAGTTAAGGTTAAAGGAGGACTGATGGCACAAGATGTTTCTTCCAACATTCAGGCACCACGAGTTGATGATCGCCCGGTATGGGATGTGATCTTTGCGGTTTATGGTTATCCGGCATTACTGCTGGCGCATCGGCTAAAAGTCTTTGCTTTGCTTGCAGCTGGTCCTCGAACAATGGAAGATATTTGCAATTCATTAAATCTCAAGCAACGCCCAGCAGAAGCAATTCTGACGGTAGCTACTGCATTGGGCTTTTTGTCATTGCAAGAAGGGCGTTATTCTCTGACTGCTGTGACAGAAGAATATTTGCTGGAGAAGAGTCCTAATTACTTCGGTTTTTTATGGGATCTGATGATCGACAATTATCAAGTATGTTCCTTTACAAGTCTGGAAAAAGCAATTCTCACAGATTCTCCGCAAATTTACGGTGGAGGCAAAATTTATCAATCTCACGAGGAGCAGATCGAGTTGCTACATCGCTTTACAAGTGGCATGCATAGTATGAGCATGGCTTCAGCGCTCGTTTGGCCAGGGGTTTTAGATTTCTCCCAACACAGAATCATGCTTGATATTGGCGGCAGCTCTGGCGCGCATTCGATTGGTGCAACATTAAAATTGCCGAACTTGCAAGCGATTGTGCTGGATTTTCCTCAAGTATGCGAAGTAGCCCAAGGGTACATTGCTAAGTATGGCTTGCAAGATCGCGTTAATACCTGTGATGCGAATATCTGGAACGATCATTGGCCATCGGCCGACCTCCATTTCTTCTCAAATATGTATCACGACTGGCCACCGGAAAAATGTCATTTTCTGACCGCAAAAAGTTTCAGGTATTTGGAGTGTGGCGGGCGTATCGTGATCCATGAAATGCTTTGCAATGATGAGAAAACGGGTCCGTTTGCACCGGCCGCATTTGGCATGATGATGATGGGCTGGACCGAAGGCAAACAATACTCCGGTCTGGAATTGTCAACCATGCTGAAGGAAATTGGCTTTGAGGACATTCAAATCCACAAAGCCTTTGGCTACCATAACATCGTAACTGGGCGAAAGCCCTAGTTCTTGGTCTTGGCTTAAGTCACCAGAAGCAGTGAGTTAAGGTTTTGTTTTCGCCTTTAATCTCTGCGAACGTCGTATTCAGTGTAAGTTTTGAACAGACTTCTTACTTTTCGGATATTAATTGATAGTATCCGTGTTACTATTTACCTGTGAGGCGAGAGCTATAGCAAGACTTTTGAGTTTGTCTAGATCCTCAAGTCCGTCGAGAAATCGTTTCGGAATGCCAGAGAAACCTATTTGGGCATCTACAAGCGCACCAGTGAGAATAGCGCGGGTTTGATTTTGCCCTCCACCATTGACCGCATGAAGCACAACGGATTCGAAATCGTTTCGGAAACGAGCAGCAAGATAATAGGCAACAGGGAGTTGGTGATAAATGGCACAGGGCATGCCGTACACAATCGACACCTTCCACACGCCGGTTCTCATCTGCCGCAGCTTCAGGCCATATAAGACAGCGTCAGCAGGGCATCTGGTGAGGCGAATCGTCCGGCACGCGGCGACTTGGGCGCGGCGGTTGTAAATCGGCGAAGGTGACTGCATGCAAGGGTAGCTTTCCGGATTTTACTAATTCCATCAATTTCCCGGATAGCGTTTTATCCAGCGCATGCCCCCGTATCAGCATGCCAAGTACCGCTGCATAAGCAACAGTCATCGAGATCACGGCATCATCACTCTGGGTAAGGCGAGTATTACTCGCGACTGTGGTAGCAAGCTCAGAAGGTTGGAATGCAACGGATGGCTAAAGCGAGCGTGCGCTCAATCGCTTCAGTGTCATCCGCATGACCACCGGTTTACCCTCATGGCAATTTCTGTTCCACACGCCGCCGCCATGCTTCCCCGAATTGACTGGCTGGTGTAACCGCCCGGTCCGCTCATGAATATATCCAAATCTTCTATAACCGACAGCGTAAGCAGGAAAGGTCGGGCCATCTGTCGCCAGCACAATTTTCGCAGCGATACTATGCAAATCTACTCGCGACTTAAACCAAAATGGACTCCATTTTTGACAGCACATCTTAAGCTTTAGTCAGGTCTGAATGCGAATCTACCACTACCGATTAGGAAAACTGTCAAACCGCACAATAAGAAAAATCCTTGTAGCTCTAGCGCCCAACCACCTTGTGCATTCAGACTCAGTAGTTCATCCTGATGCACTAGAAAAAGCGCAAACAGCATATTACCCACGATCAAAAGCCCACCAAAGCGTGTAAAAATGCCTAAAATAATTAACAATGGCGCAACAATTTCTCCCAAAAACACACCATAAGCCAAATAGGGCGTAAGATCGAAAGCTGCGAGTTGTCCTTTGATAAATTCCAGCGAACCGGAATTAAAAATCTTTGCCACGCCATGAAACAACATAAAAATACCTAGTGTCAAACGCAACACCAACTTGCCGAGTGCGTCATTTCCACTAAAAATCGCTTTGAGCGTGTTATTCATTAATTTGCTCCTGTATAGTTGGGATTTTTTATATTGTACCCATTAATTTCTTCGATATCGATCAGGTTATGGCCAAGTCCGAAGCTATAAGTCCATTTAGATTGATATTGTGCCGAGCTACTGGAGATACCTGCTTTGTAATTGCGGACTTGTAATTCACATGGACCTAAACACCTAACGTACTATAATTTCCCTTTCGTCAAGCGTCTCCATTCACTTTCCCAACTGCTGAATTGCTCTGCCGGCATCGGCATGCTCACCCAATATCCTTGCGCCACATCGCACTCCAGTGTTGCCAGGAGATCCCATACAGCCTGACTGTCCACTCCTTCCGCCACCACTTCCAGATCCAGATTGTGTCCAAGTTCAATGGTCGAGCGCACAATCACAGCTGAATCATTGTTTACCACCATTGGCATGACAAATGACTGATCAATCTTGATTGAATCTACCGGTAGCTTTTGCAAATAACTCAAGCTCGAATATCCCGTGCCAAAATCATCAATGAATAACCGGGTTCCGAGTTTCTTTAACTTGGTTAATGCTTCTAATGCAACCGATGGTTCTTTCATCAGAGTACTCTCGGTCAATTCAAACTGAATCAGTTCCGGATTAACATTCCAAGTGGAAAATAGACCTTGAATACGGTCGACCAGCATAGGATCGTACAAATCATGTGCGGACAAATTCACTGACAAGGCTTGTTCTATCCCCATTTCGTGCCAGGCATAGCTTTGACTGAAAACCGCATCGAGCATCCAGTATGTCAAAGGCGTAATTAAGCCGGCATTCTCAGCGAGCTTGATAAATTCGATGGTTGATAACATGCCATGCACAGGATGCTGCCAACGCACTAAGGCTTCTGCGCCACACACACGCCGCGAAGCAATGTCGACCTTAGGCTGGCAATACAGCAATAACTCATTTTGTTCGATTGCCTGACGAAAATCTCCCATCAGTGAAATACGCCGGGTGCATTCTTGTTCCTGCCCCCCCGTGTATAGGGCATAGCCGCCTCGAGCAGGACAGACATCATTGGTAGCGGCATTGGCACGCCGTAACAAGGTATCCGCTTCAGTGGCATGACCAGGATAGAGCGCAATACCTATGCTGACGCGCGGATCGACCATCAGACCGGCCACTTCCACGGAGTCATGCAAGGCATTGGCCAGCCGTTGTGCAGCTTGAATGGCACAATCCGCTCCTCCTCTGGGCAAGAGCAAAGCAAACTCGCCTTCCCCCACGCGCGCCAGGAATTCACTTTCTTTCAGGGTACGTATCAAACGCTGAGCCAGTTGTTGCAGCAATTGATCACCTGAGTGATAGCCTAAGATTTGATTGATTCCACGCAAGCGGACAATGTTCAGATGTAAGACAGCGAGCGCGTGGTGATGATGTTTTGCCGTTTGAATAGCATCTTGCAAGCGCTCAAGCATAAGGGTGCGATTGGGCAATTCGGTCAGAGGATCATAATAAGCCAGTCGCACAATGGTAGCTTCAGCGGCCTGATGTTCAGCGCGCATGCGCAGATTGGAAATGCCATAAGCCAAATCATCAGCCAATTCACTGAGCAGCTTGACTTCTTCTTTATCAAAAGCATCAGGTTCGATCGCACCCATGACCAAGGCACCGAGCACTTGTTCATTCACGTGCAGGGGAAAGGCGGTAACTGCTGCATAGCCGAACTTGATTGCATTCTCGCGAAGGGGAGCATAAGCAGGCGTGGTATAGACAGGATCTGTGAGAATGTTCCTGCCCACACACGGCTCGCCTGTACGGATCGCAGTAGCTGTCGCGGAACGCCCCATTTCTGTGTCGGCCCAAGTGTAAAGAAGCGCTTCCAAAAACGCTTTATCTACACCGATACTGGCCATCTAGTGGAGACTCTTGTCTTTATCGTGCGCTGCATATGCGACGCTAGCCATACGGTAACCGCCTTTTTCCACGATGACCTGGCACATATCGTGCAGCAATTCCTGCTCGTCCGAGGCATGCAATAAAGTATGATTGCCAGCACTCAAAGTTCTGAGTGCACAGGTGACGCGCTCGATGATTGTGAGTAATTGCTCATTCTTGATTACTGAATTCGAGCTGTCTTTATTTGATTCGTCGGTAGGGTATGCCATACATTCTTACCTCGATATTGTTATGGTTTCTTATGTTTTCGCTTTAAGATGCTGAACAGCTTTGTTGATCATCACCATGTTTTTATGGGTAATTTCTTTAAAAGAATGGCATCCAGAGTAATTGGATCAATCGATCTGAATCTGTCAAAAATTCCTATTTTTAATTAACTTTCTCTAGGAATCCAGTCAGTAATTTCCAATGTATATGATATGAAATCACTTTTAAATTTGTTTTTAACATTTGTTTAACGGGGGATTAACGCTTTCCTGATATGTGCATTATTAGTATGCAAAGTAGGAAAGCGCGATAGTGTCAAAACCGTTATCTAATCAAAATTCACCATGAGCTCGATGCGCATTTTTTGGCCCTTGACACTTTCGCGATTTCTCAGTCCGGTTCTTCGGATCAAAAATTTAGCATAACGTTAGCATAAAGGAGTGACACAAATGTTAGAGGAATTTATCACCAATTTCATGAATAACTTGTTCAAACCATTGTTATTGTTTTTTTACCTGGGATTCTTGATTCCCTTGTTGAAAGTGCCGCTGGAATTTCCTCCCGCGCTCTATAAAGGCATAACGATTTATCTGCTCATCGCGATTGGCTGGCATGGCGGCGAAGAGCTTGCGGAGCTTACCGCGGATGATTTTCAGATGGCTCTGGGATTTATGGCGATCGGTTTTGTAACAAATACCATTATCGCATTAATGGCGTATCAAGCGCTGCGGCGGATGACGCGTTTACGGACAATTGATGCCGCAACTGTAGCAGGCTACTACGGTTCGGATTCGGCAGGTACATTTGTCACGTGTGTCGGTGTGCTTGTTGCCGCCAATATCGCGTTTGCCGCCTATATGCCGGTGATGCTTGCCGTTATGGAAATTCCGGGTTGTCTTGTCGCGCTTTATCTGGTTTCGAAAGCCCGCCATTCGGGGAAAATGGATGAAGCGGGTAATTTGCCTGGAGAGCCAGGATACAATCCCGCAGCCATTAAGGTAAATGGCGATAACGGAAACGGCGGTGTCTTCAGTAAAAAGGTATTACATGAGATTTTTTTCAATCCCGGTCTGTTTCTGTTGTTTGGTGGTATTTTGATTGGATTTATCTCCAGACTGCAGGGCATAAAAGTTACTGAAGCAAATGATCAATTCTTTATCGTACTGTTTCAGGGCGTTTTGTCCCTCTTCTTGTTGGAAATGGGGATAACAGCTTGTTCGCGCCTTAAAGATCTGAAGCTTGGCGGACCGGGTTTCGTGGCGTTTGGAGTTATTGCGCCCAATATCTTTGCGACCTTTGGGATACTTGTCGCCCATATGTATAGTATGGCGATTGGCCACCCGCTTGAGATTGGAACCTATGTACTTTTTGCGGTATTGTGTGGCGCGGCTTCGTATATCGCTGTTCCGGCTGTACAGCGCATGGCGATACCTGAAGCGAGTCCCACTTTGCCGCTGGCGGCTTCGCTGGGATTGACGTTTACCTATAACGTGACCATAGGTATTCCGCTCTACATTTTGTTTTCCACTGCACTGACCACACTGATACCGGCGGTGTAGTTGTTCCTGAATGAGTTTTCAGGTATCTGATTGCTTGAGGTAAGGCGGGAAAGAACATTTAACGGGAAACCGCCTTACCGACAGCATAGAAAAACAAAAGGTATTCATCATTTTTTTGCCAAACTTACAAAGTGTAAGCGCGGATCCGATAAAGCTGCAATCAATATACCGGCGCGTATTCGGATTCGAGCTGGTTACTCTTGTATGAATGTGTAAAAGCTTTTGCAAAATACTGTCTCATAATATTATCAATAAAAACATTGAATTAATAACAAGAAAAAGGGCTTCTGATTGTAGGAGTACGCCTGAAAGTAAATTGAAAGGTTTTAATGCGGGACTGGAGATTGCACAACAGAACCCGTTACGTTGAGTGCTGAAAGAACTTGCAGCGCGCGGCGTGATCACTGATCAAACAAGTTAGCCATATACCGGCTTTGTAGGCAGTGGATCGGCGATCCATCTTCAAATACACGCGCAAGCGTTCCATGTAAGAAAACAAGTCAACTGGATTCAATTCCTATTAGTGCGACTTTCGCAATTTTTTTACAGTCCAGAAGCCCGGTACATGCTGATCATATATTTCTGGCGCTGCATTATTTTTGTAAATCATGTGCCGGGTATGCAGTTGGAAAATCGTCAGGTATGTGTCTCCAGGGCGTATTTTTCATCAAAACTGTATATTAATCAATATTTAACATCGTTTTGACAGGGTATTGATATATGCCGCCGTAGAGTATTCATTGCGCTCAGTGATTAAACCGTTATGGCGCGCAAACTTTAAACAACTTGGAGAAATGATATGAGTAAGAAAGCATTAATCTATGGATCAATTCTGGCGCTCATTTTGATGCAACCGAGCATTTTTCTTGCGGCCGGGAAATCAGAAACTGATGTGATTAAGGAAAAAACGGGATCGTTGAATCAGGAACAGCCTCAGTATTCCCAGGTACTGGCGAATAAAATGATGGGGCATATCGATCTTGCCAGGTTTGCCCTGGCGATCAAGCTGCCTCGTCAGGCGGCGCACCAGATTGAAAAAGCGCAAATTATCGAAGCGATCCTTGCATCACAATTATCCGGACCGGGAATTAACACTGCTTTTAATTACGGCAAGATTGATTACGCTAAAAACGCCCGGGTCAAAGAACATTACGTGCCGGTTGTGGATGATGTGTTATTGATCAGCGATTATGAAGAGATCTTTAATTATTTGAAAAAACTCAATGTACAGGAAACTGATGTAAGTCTGGTGCAGTTGAAAATTGCAATAAATCTCGATGATATTAAAGTCGCGCTGGATAACGCACTGCGGTCGACGCTTGAACATAAGGAGTATGAAAAAGCACAACAGACGCTTGCAGCAGCTTTCAGTAATGCAGCTATCGAAGAAAAAGAAATCGAGGATCCGGTATTGGCGATTTCAGAAAATTTAGCGCTTGCCAAGGCATTTCTGAATAATGCGCAATACGAAAAGTCACGTTTCACGTTTAAGTATGTTCAAGCGCGTCTCAACGGTGTGCGTGAGGCCAATATTGATGAAAGTATCGTGAAAAAATTTACAGCTGAGCTGGATGAGCTGCAAATGGCGCTCAGGAGAAAAGACCCTTCAAGAGCGCTCAGCATTTATGATCATATCGACGGGTGGATGAAAATTGTCAGAGGATATTGATGCAATGCCATCCTGAACACAGCGTTAATATTATATGAGCAAGAATATAATCGGTCGGGCATACGTAAAAAATGCGAGTTTCATATTTGAACGAGATGCGTTGATACGGCCATAAAATAACTCGTCCTGGATAAGAGGAATAAGGAAGCGCAGCAATTCTCATTCCTCTATTTTTTTAATCGCTGCTTCCTCAGTATTATCGTTGGATCAATTACGTCATCGCGTACGTCAGCATTTTTCTTTTTGAGATCTGGTATTTACAGTTTTGTAACAAAAGTATTTTGTTAACATTTTTCTCACAAAAAATTAACAGTTTCTTGATAGATCAGTCAGTAGACTGTAAGAACGGTATAACATAGGAGTAGGGTCATGAATGTGTTGGTCATTGAGGATACCGAAGACATCGTCGCGAGTATCTATGACTATCTGGAAAACTTGGGTTATGCCATTGATGCGGCGGGTGATGGTGTGACGGGGTTGCATCTCGCGGTCACCAGGGATTATGACGTTGTTATCCTCGATTTGAATCTGCCAGGTATTGATGGTGTTGATCTTTGCCGCCGGATTCGCCGAGATGCCCAGAAAGTTGTTCCGGTATTGATGCTGACATCGAGAGATTCGCTCGAAAATAAGCTGGAAGGTTTTCATTCAGGTGCTGATGACTATATGACAAAGCCTTTTTGTCTGAAAGAGCTTGCGGCGCGTGTGAAAGTGTTATCCGAGCGGGGCAGCCGTCTGCCGGATTCTCAGCTGATGGTTGGAGACCTCATGCTGGATACGAATACGCACAAAGTCTCCCGGGCAGGCAGGCAGATTAGTCTCAATCCGAAGCTGTATCGGATTGTGCTGTATTTTATGCAAAACCCGCATCGTGTGATTGAACGTGAAGAGCTTGAATACGCAGTCTGGCGGAATAATCCACCCGACAGCGATGCACTGCGTACGCATCTTTGCCATTTGCGTCAGGTTATTGATAAGCCATTTGACCAGACCTTACTGCATACGGTGCGGGGGTTTGGTTATATGCTTACTGACGAATATGCCGAAAACGACAACTAACCGTATTGCCCGGCGTATTACATTTGCTTTTTTGTCCTTTGGCGTTTTGCTGACACTGTTACTGGGGTTAACGCTGAGTATTGCATTCAAGACCATTATGACCAGTATGCTGGATGACATTCTTTATGCTGAACTTAAACATTTCCGGCAACAAACACCGAGTATGCTGGATCCCGGTTATTACCGCTCGCGCACAACGACCATATACATTTCTCCAGTCGACGAGAACTATAATTTACCGGCGCATGTCCGTGATCTTGATCAGGGTATATATGACCTGGCATACAATCACCGTGATTACCGTACCCTGGTTGAACATGTTGATGGTATCCGTTATATCGTGAAATTCGACGATACGAACATCCATGAACTGGAAAGTGAATTCGTTATTCTGGTCTGGCTGTGCTCGATTGTTGTTTTGATGTTCGCGCTTGCTATTGGCTGGAGAATTTCGCACGGTATTGTTCAGCCGATTAAGCAACTTGCTGACCAAGTAGTTACGTTCAAGAATAAACCGGATAAATCCGTGCATTTATCCGGGTTTAACGATGATGAGATCGGCGACCTCGCCCATGAGTTGCAGCATTATCACAATCAATTAAGGTTTTTGCTGATTCGTGAAAAGGAATTTGCAAGCAATGTGAGTCATGAATTGCGAACCCCGATAACGAGTATCAGTCTGGCTGTGGAGATTTTGTCTTCGAATGTCAATCTGCCGACCGGAGAACGTGAACGGATTGGGCGGATTCAGCGCGCAAGCAATGAAATGATCGAATTGATCGAAACTTTTCTGATACTGGCGCGCATCAACAATGAATCGGATGAAGATTGCCATCCACGCAAAATGGGGGCGATTGTCCGGAAAGTCATTGAACAGCAACGGATATGGTTGGGCAATAAACCGGTTGAAGTGAAAGTTATTGAGAAAGCGCCATTAACAATCCCCGCGCCATTAGGGATACTTGATGTTCTCGTTGCCAATCTCGTCCGCAATGCTTTCCGGTATACGGAACGGGGAAGTATCAAGGTGTTATTGACATCCAGCCAGCTCACCATTACGGATACCGGTATCGGTATCGATGCACAGACACAGGCCCAAATTTTCAAATGTTATGTCAAGAAAGATACGTATGATCCGAATAAAGTCGGCCTAGGACTCATGATTGTTTACCGGATTTGTGAGCGGTATGGCTGGCGCGTATCTTTTGAAAGTCTCAAGGGCCAGGGTTCTGAATTTACAGTGTGGTTTTCAGCCTGAAACACTGTTTCCCACCATCAGCCGTTATTCATTCTTTTTTAATTCTGTATTAACAATCTCATCACATCCACACGGTTAGTATAGTTGCAAAAAGCCGCAATTGATCGGGATACTGTCCCGATGCCAGTCTCGATATTTTGGCGGATTTTTCAAGACACACTGCGAAAGCGCGATTTTGCCCAACGCTTTGCTCGTGCCACGTGCATGGATTTGCTTGCCGCGTTTGCGCGGTGAACGATTCAGATGGCACTGACCTTTGCAGGAAGAGGGAAAAGGTCTCATCCGCCTCGATGATCCCTTGAAGGGGGTTAGCTTTAGTTTCAACTGAAAAAGTCCTTTTACAAGGACGCTGGATAACTTTTTTCAAAACGCATGCTTAGAATGATTAATTATTCTTATTTAATATTACAAGGAGTTACTATGACAATGTTATTAAGAAATCTGCAAGCGACTTGTGTGTTGCTTTTTTTGATATGTGCAAGTATTGCTTCAATAAGCAATGTACATGCTGTGGAAACCCAGAAGGTTTTCCACAGCGAAAAGAATCTATCAGCAAAAACATTGCTCACGCAGGTAGAAAAGGCAGAAACTGATAAAGCCCAAAAGCCGCCCTTTATTTTCCAACGCAAAACTCCTCCAGACGATAGAACCACTGGGTTCAGCGCTTTGGAAACACCGGGGCGCACGCGGTTTGATTTTGATACGTTGGCCAAACTGATGGAAGAACATAAAACACCGCTGACAGCTTACGCTCCGGACTGGCTTAATTTGGCCATAGAACATCGTACACGTTATGATGTGTACGATCATGGCTTCACCAAAAATATTCCAGGATTCAATGATCAAGTTCATCAACGTACCCGATTCCTGATAGAAGTCTTAAATATCATTGATCCTTTAAAGTTTACGCTTGAATTGACAGATATACGTGCTCCACTTGCCAATTACGGCCAGGATCATTCACCGATTTTTGCGAATCATTTTGACTTTACCCAGCTTCACCTTGGATTGCATTCCAAAGATTTTATGGGGACCGGATATGCCGCGAAATTTGAAGTCGGGCGTTTTATGATGGATTTAGGTGAGGCACGATTGGTAGGGGGGCATCGTTGGGGTACTTTCTCACCGGCTTTTGATGGTTTGCATTTTTTGCTTGGAAATGAAAATGAGAAGTGGAGTTTGCGAGTATTTGGTGCCCGACCCGTCAATCGGGACCCCAATTCATTAGACTGGAATACCCCCGAAACTTACTTCTCTGGTGCTCAAGTGACCAACAGAGATTTACGATGGGCCTTTTTTGATGTTTACTTTTTCCAGCTCAACGAAGGTAATAAACTCAGAAAGCGAAATTTATCGACCACAGGCTTTAGGTTGTTCGCCAAACCTACAACAGGTAGCGTAGATTACGAAATTGAGTCCATGTACCAGTTCGGGGATACTCAGGACAAAAGTGTATTTGCGCATCGTCATCACGGCGAAATCGGGTATAGTTTCAGAACGGAAATGCCATTCAGGCTCGTTTATTTATTTGATTTTTCGTCAGGAAGCAATGATCCTGACAAGAATTTTGATATTTTGTATGCAAAGCGCCGGGTCGAATATGGACCGACCGGGATGTTCGGACCTTTTTTTCCATCTAATCTCTTATCGCCAGTCGGTTTCCGTGCAACACTTGTTCCCATTCCAAGCGTGAGACTTATGTTGTCTCATCGGGCGTATTGGCTAGCCAATAAAGATGGTGCCTTTGTCGGTAGTGGCCTGCAAGACCCAACCGGGCGGGCGGGCAGCTTCCTGGGCAATATGCTGGATATCAGTGTCGGTTGGGATCCTCAATGGAGTTATCTGAAACGTGTCAGTTTCGATATCGGCTATAGTCATGTATTTAAGGGTGATTATTTCAATAAAGTCCCAGACAGTCCTGGCATGAAAGATACTAATTATGGTTACACCATGGCGACCTTTAAGTTTTAACGTTGAGTAACTATCAGCTCTGAATACTACGATTCAAATCCCTTGCTCGAATATGGGGGAGAAGTCATTGGTAACAGCGTAAATCATATGAATTGCCCGGAATATTACAGCCGTGATATTCCGGGCAATTCATATTTTAGGCAATGTCTGCGTTAACAGTTGAGACTGATTTAATAAGAAGCATGACGACGTATTGCGCCGCAAGGCAATGCCACACTGCCACTGCGTACTCAATGCCGTTGTCATGATGTATTATGATGCATTTTTAGCCTTTCAATGACCGGTTTCTTAACGTTGCTGTACAAGGAATTGCTGCGGTTCTGGAAAGTCGGTTTCCAGACGATCGCGGCGCCTGTGGTGTCGGCATTGCTGTATCTGCTGATTTTTTCTCATATACTGGAGGGGCGTGTCCAGGTTTATCAGGGCATTTCCTATTCCGTTTTTCTGATTCCGGGTTTGATCATGATGGCGATGATGCAGAACGCATTCGCCAATGCGTCGTCAAGCATGATTCAATCCAAAATCAGCGGGAATATCGTTTTTCTTTTGCTGTCGCCATTGACGTATCTGGAGATTTTTCTGGCGTATATCCTGGCGTCCGTCGTGCGCGGCTTTTTGGTCGGTATCGGCGTTTATCTGGCGGCGTGGCTGTTTTTTGAAATCCCGTCTTTCCGGCCATTGTGGGCTTTGCTGTTTGCCGTGACAGGCAGCGCGCTGCTGAGCGCACTGGGTGTTATCGCGGGTATCTGGGCGGATAAATTCGATCAACTGGCGGCATTCCAGAATTTCATTATCCTGCCTTTGACATTCTTATCGGGTGTGTTTTACTCGATTCATTCCCTGCCGGCGGTCTGGGAATTCCTGTCTTACCTGAATCCTTTTTTTTACCTGATCGATGGGTTCCGCTACGGTTTTTTCGGCGTATCGGATATTCCGCCTTACCTGAGCCTCCTGGTCGTTACCGCCTGTTTTACCGCATTATCCATGCTGACGATTGCGATGCTCAGAAGCGGCTATAAACTGCGGCACTGATTTTTGCCCGGTTTATTTGGGTTCAGGGTACGGATAGAGCATATTCATCGCAATACTTTTACCCGCCGTCTCAACGATGCGGACATGTTCACGCCGGAATTCGCGCGCATGCCGCAGGCCGCATGAGTGAGCAATCATGTTGATTTCCTTGTTGAAGTTCCGGGCATAGTTGGCCACGCGCAGGTATTTTTCTTCGACAACGAGGCCGTTCTGCAAGCGGGGATCATGGGTCGTGATGCCGGTCGGGCAGGTGTTTTTATGGCAGCGCATGGCTTGTATGCAGCCCAGTGAAAACATGAAACCCCGTGCGGTATTGACGAAGTCCGCTCCGGCGCAGAGCGCCCATGCGCCATGTGCGGCAGTAACCAGTCTGCCGGCCGCGACGACGCGGATACGGTCTTTCAGGCCGGATTCAATCAAAGCGTCAACAACGCGCGGTAATGCTTCCGCGATCGACAGGCTGACGTGATCGATCAGCGATTGCGGTGCGGCGCCGCTGCCGCCTTCACCGCCGTCAATCGTGATGAAGTCCGGCGCATAATCCAGGCCTTTGCGGACAATCCATTCGCACAATTCATTCATGAAATGCCAGCCACCAATCGCGGTTTTAATACCCACGGGGCGTCCGGTCAATTCGCGCAGATAATTGATTTTCTCAAGTAGCTGTTCAATATTATGAATGTCGACATGACGGTTGGGGCTGATCGAATCCTGAAATGCCGGAATACCGCGGATAGACGCAATTTCTTCGGTGATTTTGTTACCCGGCAGTAGCCCGCCTTTGCCCGGTTTTGCGCCCTGTGACAACTTGATTTCGAACGCCTTGACGATTGTGCCCAATTCTTTTGCGCGTTCGGATGAAAAATGGCCATGCGCATCACGGATGCCGTATTTTGCGGTGCCGATCTGCATGATAATGTCGCATGCGCCTTCCTGGTGGTAAGGCGCCAGACCGCCTTCTCCGGTATTGAGCCAGCAACCGGCTTCGGCTGCACCCAGCGATAAGGCGCGCACGGCCGGTTTGGAAATAGCGCCGAAGCTCATGCCGCTGATATTGACGATGGACTTCGCTTCAAACGGATACGTGGCGTAACCCTCACCGATCAGCAACGACGGTGTCGGCAACTGGTCTTCTTCCAGGATCGGAAAAGTGGCGTTCACAAAAATAATCGAACCCGGTTCGCGTAAGTCCATGGTGGAGCCAAATCCCACCAATCCGCCTTTGTTTTTTGAATGCCGGTAAATCCAGTTGCGTGTGGCGCGGTTAAAGGGCATTTCATCGCGGTCATCGGAGAAAAGATATTGCCGGAAGTATTTTCCCTGCTGTTCGAAGAAAAAGCGCAGGCGGCCGATAACGGGGTAATTCCGCAGCACCGAATGTTTTTTCTGGGTGATGTCCTGAATGAACCAGAACACGATCATGCCAATAATGACAAGACCCAGTATCGTCGAAAGACTGTATATCAGTAGATCCATAGCGTTACTCGTGAATGTTGTTTGCGCGGATAGATATGGTATCCGTTTGGTTTGAACTTTTCACTGATAAATACAGGATTGTCATTGTGCGGATTGTTTGCGCCGAACAGGCGGTTTGATCGCCGTGTGTACTATAATTCCAATTTGAATAACATCATGAAGGAAACCGGATACCTTGCTCGAGGAAATCAGAAACAACGTCAGCCAGGCATTGGCGGAGGACATTGGAACCGGCGATCTGACCGCGTTGCTGGTTCCTGAACAGCAGACGCTCACGGCGGATGTCGTAACCCGGGAAAAAACGGTGCTGTGTGGCACGCAGTGGTTTGAACGGTGTTTTCAGGTTTTGTCACCGGATGTACGGATTCAATGGTTTGCCGAAGACGGGGATTTTCTCGCGGCGCAGCAGAATATCTGCCGGGTTTCCGGCAATGCGCGGGCTGTATTGACCGCCGAACGTTCCGCGCTGAATTTTATGCAGATGTTGTCCGCCGTAGCCACACAGACGCGGCAGTATGCGGATGCCATTGCCGGCACGCAGGCGGTGATCGTCGATACCCGCAAAACATTGCCCGGCCTGCGGCTGGCGCAGAAATACGCAGTGCGGTGCGGCGGCGGCGTCAACCACCGCCTGGGTCTGCACGACGGCATTCTGATCAAGGAAAATCATATTGCCGCGGCTGGCGGCATACACCAGGTGCTTGAAAAAGCACAGGCAATCGCACCACGGAATATTTTTATCCAGATCGAAGTGGAATCCCTGCAGGAACTGCAAACTGCGCTGGACGCCGGTGCTGTCATGGTGCTGCTCGATAATTTCACCCTGGCGCAATTAAGCGAAGCAGTTGCCCTGCGTGCGCACCACGCCGGGAGAACCGGACAAACCGTAGTCCTGGAAGCATCCGGCAATATCGGACTCGATACGGTGCGCAGCGTGGCCGAAACCGGCGTTGACCGGATTTCCATCGGTAGTTTGACGAAAAATATACAAGCCGTGGATTTGTCGATGCGGTTTGTATAAACAGCGCCGCGTGCGTGCCATTGTGTCCAGACCCGATTATTATTGACGGAACGGATGGTTATGATGCATGAGCATATGCCTGAATTGCTGCTGATATACCTGGGTGACCAGTTTGTGCGGAGCTGCGTGTTGATCGCGGCCATGTTCTCGCTGCGGTTTGTTCTGGTGTATCTGATCAAGCGCAACCGGGCGATCCTGACGGAAGGGCGCCTTCCGTCCGCCTCCCTGGGTGCGCGCCCGTTGTCTGGGCGCAGAAGGGTAGTCAGAGCGGTATGATCCAATTCCGCAAGGC